>JBEKWY010000085.1:0-20751 GCA_049512575.1 Candidatus Acidiferrum sp. | reverse complement strand
GGAATCGTTGCATCCGGGTATTCTATCGTATGCGGCAAATCTAGCCCGGAGAATATAGCCCTTGCCCAAGAAGCCGGAGGAATGGCTGGAGGTCGCCTCGCCGCCCCAGAAATCGCGGGGCATCTTCAAGCTTTTTCTCGGCTATGCCCCGGGTGTTGGCAAGACGTTCAGCATGCTGAGCGAAGCCATCCGCCGCCGCAGCCGCGGCGAGGACGTGGTCATCGGCGTGGTGGAATCGCATGGCCGCAAAGGCATCGAAGAGCTCATCGAGGGGATGGAATGCGTTCCGCGAAAGAAGCTCGAGTACAAAGGCACAATTTTTGAAGAGATGGATGTCGACGCGATCCTTGCGCGCCACCCCGACGTGGTCCTCGTGGATGAACTAGCCCATACGAATATCCCCGGCAGCAAGCATCGCAAACGATACGAAGACGTTCAGGAGATTCTCGCGGCCAAGATCGATGTCGTCTCCACCCTCAACATTCAACACATCGAAAGCATCGCTCCGGTCGTTCGCTCCATAACCGGCATTGTGGTTCGAGAGACCGTACCAGATTGGGTGCCGCTGACCGCTTCGGAAACCGTCATGGTCGACCTCACTCCCGAAGCACTCCTGAACCGCATGAAACGCGGCGATGTCTACAGCACCGACAAAGTGGAGCGCTCGCTGAAGAATTTCTTCCGCCGCGGCAACCTGATCGCGCTGCGCGAACTGGCCTTGCGCCAGGTGGCCGAACAGGTCGATCGAAGTCTCGAGACGTACATGGAAGATCAGGACATCCGCAAGAATTGGGGCGTCCGCGAGCGCATGGCCGTCTGCATTTCCGCGAATCCCGCCGGTCAATACCTGATCGCTCGCGGTGCCCGCATGGCAAGGCGCATGGATGCCGAACTCTACGTCATTCACGTCGATCGCGAAATCGGACCCAAGGAATCTAACCAGGCAGCCTTGGCGGCGAATTTGCGCTTCGCCGAAAATCTTGGCGCCAAGGTCGTCCGCCTGCGCGGGCGCAGCGTCGCCGACTCAGTTGCCGATTTCGTTCGCTCCAAACACGTCACTCAAGTTATTTTCGGCCGCGCGCCCGTTCACGATTGGAGAAAATATCTGTATCTTTCCGCCGTTCACCGGTTTCTCCGAGAATCGCCCGCCGTCGATGTTCACATCGTGACACAAGAACCGGAAGACTAGCGTGCAGTCTCGCGCCCATGCTCCCGGTAGGTACAACAAGACGCACCGAACCCTCCGCCTCCCTTGTAGTGCCGCAGCACTGCCGCGCCCAAACGCGCGACCGCATCGATTGCATATTCGTTTAATAAGCTGGATTTATGCTGTCTCGCATTAGTATTAATTTGACTGATTGACTTGCCCTCCTCGATGCTGTATCTTCATGGCGTTGTTATGATCCGCAACGCCATCTCGCACGCGCGCGCCCTCCCGGCCGTCACCACGGTATCGGTATTCCGCGCCGTCGTACGAACTATTCCCGTAATTATTCGGGGATGTACACCAGGATGATGGCGGCCTAGCCAAGCAGCACCGAAGACTTTCAGGGCCATCATCCGAGTCAGGATGATGGCCCTTAGTTTTTGGCTCGGCTCTGTTGCAGAATTTGCGTATGGAAACAAACGAAGCTGACGATCGAGATTACCTGGAGGAACGCCGCAGTGACGACTGCCCCTTTGCTGAAACCCCGAAGTCACGCGCTTGTTGACGGCCCAAATCGCGCCGGCGCCCGCTCGATGCTGCGCGCTTGCGGATTGAAAGACGACGATTTCGCCAAGCCCCTGATCGGTGTCGCAAACACCTGGATCGAGATTGGTCCCTGCAATTATCACCTTCGAGAACTGGCGGCCGACGTGAAGGCCGGTATCCGCGCGGCCGGCGGAACGCCACTCGAGTTCAACACGGTTTCCATCTCCGACGGCATCACCATGGGCACCGAGGGCATGCGCACCTCGCTGGTGAGCCGCGAGGTGATTGCCGACTCCATCGAATTAGTAACCCGCGGCAACATGTTCGACGCCATCGTGATTCTGGTCGGATGCGACAAGACGATTCCAGGCGGCATCATGGCGGCTGCCCGCTTGAATATCCCGGCGCTGGTCCTCTATGGAGGATCCATTGCGCCCGGCCAGTTTGAAGGCCACGCCGTCACGATTCAGGACGTTTACGAAGCGATCGGCAGCCATGCGCGCGGAGGAATGAGCGATGCGCGGTTGACCGCGCTCGAAAGCGTCGCCTGCCCCGGCGCGGGAGCTTGCGGCGGGCAATTTACCGCGAACACCATGGCGCTGGTCGCCGAATTTTTGGGTATCGCTCCGATGGGTCTGTCCGGTGTGCCCGCAACGAAACCGGAAAAGCATAACGCCGGGCACCGCGCCGGCGAACTGGTGATGGATCTGCTGCGTAAGGATATCACTCCGTCGAAAATCATCACCAAGGCCGCCATCGAGAATGCCATCACAGGCGTAGCGGCCACGGGCGGATCGACAAACTCCGTGCTCCACTTGCTGGCGATTGCCAACGAAGCGCGCATTCCTCTGTCCATCGACGACTTCGACCGCATCAGCACGCGCACACCGATCCTCGCGGACCTGAAACCCGCCGGGCGTTTCGTGGCGACTGATTTGTACGCCGCGGGTGGGACGGCGCTGGTCGCGAAACGGTTGATCGACTCCAAGCTGTTGAACGGCGACAGCATCACAGTCACCGGCCGGACGATTGGCGAAGAGGCTGCCGCCGCAAAAGAAACGCCCAAGCAGGAAGTAGTGCGTGCGCTGAACAACCCGCTCAAACCGACCGGAGGCCTGGTCATCCTGAAAGGCAATTTGGCGCCGGAAGGCTGCGTGTTAAAGGTTGCGGGCCACGACTACAAGACCTTCCGCGGAACAGCACGGGTCTTCGACAACGAAGAAGCCGCCTTTGCGGCGGTCGAAAGCGGAAGCATCAAAGGCGGCGATGTGGTGGTGATCCGCTACGAAGGGCCAAAGGGCGGCCCGGGCATGCGCGAGATGTTGCAGGTAACTGCGGCACTGGTCGGCGCAGGACTCGGCGATTCCGTCGCGTTGCTGACCGACGGACGGTTTTCCGGAGCCACTCACGGCTTGATGGCAGGACACGTTGCCCCAGAAGCGGTGAACGGTGGACCGATCGCGGCCATCGCCGACGGCGACACGATCGAGTTCGATATTCCGAAGCGTTCGCTAAACGTGGCCCTGACCGACGCGGAAATTCAACGCCGAATGTCTACTTGGAGAGCACCAGCGCCGAGGTTCAGCACGGGCGTCATGGCCAAGTATGCTTTGATGGTTTCCTCAGCGGCGCAAGGCGCAGTGACGACGCCGCCGGCAAATTTGGGTCGATCGATCTCAGAAAGTGTGCACGCGAGGACTCTATGAAGCTGACCGGTGCGGAAATTCTTTGCGAGACGCTGACGCATCTCGGCGTCCGCCACCTCTTTGGATATCCGGGCGGCGCAATTCTTCCCGTCTACGACGCGCTGGGTAAATCGAAACTGCACCACGTGCTGGTGCGCCACGAGCAAGGCGCCACGCACATGGCCGACGGCTACGCGCGGGCGAGCGGCGGCGTGGGCGTGGCAATGGCCACCTCCGGCCCAGGCGCGACCAACATGGTCACGGGCATCGCAACGGCCATGCTCGATTCTTCTCCGGTGGTGTGCATCACCGGGCAAGTGAGCAGCAAACTGCTGGGCTCGGACGCGTTCCAGGAGATCGATATCACCGGCATCACCATGCCGATCACCAAGCACAACGTGGTGGTTTCACGCGCCGAAGATATCGCGCGCACGGTGCGCGAAGCGTTCGTGATCGCAAATTCCGGAAGGCCCGGACCGGTTCTTGTCGACATCACCAAGGACGCGCAGCAAGCTTCCTGCGATTTCAATTTTGAAGCTGCCGCTCCAAAGCTACCCGTGAAGCGCCAGCGCGTGAACTACGACAAAGCCGAATTCGACCGCGCGGTGGAACTCCTGAACTCCGCAAAGCGCCCGCTGATTCTGGCCGGCCACGGCATCATGGTTTCCGGCGCGATGCGCGCGTTTGACCAGTTCGTGCGCACCGGCAATTTCCCCGTGGCCATGACGCTGCTGGGCATCGGGTGCTTCCCTGCCAGCGATCCGCTCAACCTCGGCATGATGGGCATGCACGGTGAAGCCTGGGTCAACCACGCCATTCAGGAAGCTGATCTGCTGATCGCGGTGGGCATGCGCTTTGACGATCGAGTGACCGGCGACCTGCGCACCTACGCCCGAGATGCGCGCAAAATCCACATCGAGATCGACCGCTCGGAAATTAACAAGAACGTGAAGGTGGACTCCGCTCTCGTCGGCGACGCCCGCGAAGTCCTCGAGCAATTGCTTCCCTGCATCCAGCGCCGCGAACGTCCGGATTGGCTGGCGCACATCCGCGAACTGAAAGGCGATTCCGCGGTGCGCGACATTCAGGGATTGCCCGACAACGGACATCTGTATGCCGCGCACGTGATCAACGATTTGTGGAAAGAAACGCGCGGCGAGGCCATCGTTGTGACCGACGTGGGCCAGCATCAGATGTGGGAGGCGCAGTACTACCATCACAATCAGCCGCGCACGCTGGTTACTTCCGGCGGCCTGGGAACGATGGGTTTTGCCCTTCCCGCGGCAATTGGCGCGAAGTTCGCCAAGCCCGAAGCCGACGTTTGGGTCGTGGTGGGCGACGGCGGCTTCCAGATGACCATGTGCGAGCTCGCCACCATCGTGCAGGAAAAAATCAAGGTAAACATCGCCATCATCAACAACGGCTTTCTGGGCATGGTGCGGCAGTGGCAGGAGTTCTTCTACGACAAGCGCTACGTGGCCACGCCACTGGTGGCGCCCGACTTCGCCGCGCTCGCCAACGCATTCGGAATTCGCGGCGAGCGCATCACTTCGCGCGCCGACGTTACCCCGACGATTCGCTCCGCGCGTGAGTCGAAAGAATCTGTACTGATCGACTTCCGCGTCGAGCAGGAAGATTCCGTGTACCCGATGGTGCCCGCGGGCGGCTCGCTGCACGAAATGATCCGCCGGCCGAACAATCCGCTGGTCGAAACTGCGGCAACCGAGCTCTAAGAGTACCGAGGAAACCATGCAGACACTCGTAGCTTACGTGGAAAACAAACCCGGGGTGCTGAACCGCGTCTCTTCCCTGGCGCGCCGGCTGGCCATCAACATCGATTCGCTGACGGTTGGCCCGACCGACAACGAAGAGATCGCGCGCATGACCATCGTGGCGCACACCGATGAGCGCGGGGCGCACCGGCTCGAAGCCAGCCTGGAAAAACTCGTCGATGTGCTTCTGGCCGAAAATGTTTCGGAGCGTCCGCTGCTGGAGCGCGACCTGGCGCTGATCAAAGTAACGGCCGATCAGAAAACGCGGCCGCACTTGATGGAGCTGATCAAGGTCTTTCGCGCACGGGTCATCGACGTGGCGCCGGAATCGCTGATTCTCGAAGTCTCAGGGACGGTCGACAAGATCGACGGACTTCTGGAAGTGTTGCGGCCCTTCGGTGTTTTGGAAATGGCGCGGTCGGGGCGCATTGCCATGACTCGCGGCGGCGATTTGTTGCGTCCGCCTGGAGCGCCACCAAAAAACGGTGAGCTTGAGACCGCTGGATCAAAGGTTTAAGTAATCGTTCAAAACAAGGGTCCTGCCTATCTTTCAACAGCTAAGCAGGACTGCGTCGACCGTAGAACGGTCCACGAGAGGAAACGAAACGAATGGCACATCTTTATTACGATAATTCCGCTGACCTCGCGCTCATCCAGGGGAAGAAGGTTGCGATCATCGGCTATGGGTCGCAAGGGCATGCGCACGCGTTAAACCTTCGCGACAGCGGCGTTTCGGTTCGCGTCGGCTTGCAGCCCGGCAGCGGATCGCTCGCCCGCGCACAGAAAGAAGGGCTGACGGTCAATACTCCCGCCGAAGCCGCCGCCTGGGCGGATGTGATCATGATCCTCACGCCGGATACGAAGCAACCGAAGCTCTATAAGGAATCGATCGAGCCGAATCTTTCCGCGGGCAAGACGCTGATGTTCGCGCACGGCTTCAACATTCGTTTTGGCACGATTAAGCCCCCTGCTTCTGTGGATGTATCCATGATCGCGCCGAAAGCGCCTGGTCATCGCGTCCGCGAAGTTTTCACGGAAGGCGGAGGTACGCCCGCACTGATCGCCATCGAGCAGGACACGAGCGGAAACGCGAAGGCGCTCGCGCTCTCCTACGCGAAAGGCCTCGGCTGCACGCGCGCCGGGGTTCTGGAAACGACCTTCACCGAGGAAACCGAGACCGATTTGTTCGGAGAACAGGCCGTCCTGTGCGGCGGCGTCAGCGAATTGATCAAGGCAGGATTTGACACCCTCGTCGAGGCGGGATACCAGCCCGAGGTCGCCTATTTCGAGTGTATGCACGAATTAAAATTGATCGTCGACCTGATCTACCGGGGCGGTCTTAGCTACATGCGCTATTCCATCAGCGACACCGCCGAGCAAGGTGACTACACCGCTGGGCCGAGGATCATCACCTCCAAGACCCGCGACGAGATGAAGAAAATTCTCGCCGAAATACGTGATGGCAGCTTTGCGAAGGAATGGATCGCGGAGAACGACAAAGGTTGCCCAAACTTCCTCGCGAAGCGCCAAAGTGAACAAACCCACCGCATCGAGCAACTGGGGCCGAAGCTTCGCGCCATGATGCCCTTCCTTCAGCCGGTCGTTGCTCCGGGGCTGGCCACTAAGGCTGCGGCGTCCGAGAAGTAGCCGCACTAAAGTCGTCTTTAGTTAACAATCGAAGCTAATTCCCAGAAAGTGAACTCGCACGAGTTGACATCACCCTGAATTTGGGCGATTCTCTCGCGCCATGAAAAAGCCAGAGCCCCGCTCCCCCGTGACGTCTCCTAATCTCGCCGAGCGTATTGACAAGCTCACGGTAAAACGTCAGGAGGTCGTTCGTCCGATCCTGGAGCATCCGCGCGAGTACGTCTTGTTGAGCGTGCGCGCAATGGCCCAGCGGCTCAAGACCGATCCCGCCACCATCGTGCGCATCGTACGCGGCCTGGGATTCACCGGCTACCGCGAGTTTCAGCATCATTTGCATGAGCTGTCCATCGCCTTTGCTACTCCCGTCGATAGGATGCAATCCGCCGGCCGCGATTCCAGCATGTCGGCTCTGGTTCAGGAATCGCTCGCGCAGGGTGTAAAGAACTTGCACGCGCTAAAGAACAGCCTGGACGCAAAGCGGCTGTCGAAAGTCGCGAAGCGTTTCTTCAACGCACGGCGCGTTGTGATCTTTGCGGCGGACGGCGCTGCGGTGCTCGCGGAATACCTGGAGTACCAGCTATCCATTCTCGGGCTGCCCGTCATTGCAGTCGCCTCAGCCGGCGGCATGACGCACTCGGCGCGCGTGGCGACTAAACGTGATGTCGTGGTAGCCATCAGTTTCCGGCGAGGGTTGCGGCAAACAGTCGAGGGGGCGCAACAGGCGCGCGATCACGGCGCCTACTGTATCGGCATCGCGGACACCTACTTGTCTCCACTGGCGCGGGTTTGCAACGAAATCTTCCTGGCTTCGGTCGACTCAGCCTCTTTTGGAGTGTCGTTCACCGCGCCGATTTCGCTGCTCGACGCGATTATTGCTACTTGCGGACAATATCGCAGGCCACTCACGTTAGCGGTGGCGAAGGAAATCGCTGAAGAGCAGCGCAAGGGCTTCCGCTGGTTCAACCCCTAAGCCTCTCGCGCAATAGCCGAACCTTCCAGAGGGATTCTTGGCAATGGGATACCTTTAGCGGCAGGTAAAGCTGGGGAATCTGCGACTGGTCAGGTAACTCGGTAAGGCCACGAAAACTCAGCTAAGCGAGGTTTTCCCTAACTCCGCCACGCGCCGTTCGTAAACCATTTCGCACCAACCGTGCTTCCCGCGATAGCGAAACACGATCTTGTGCCCTGGCTCCATCTTGGCGCGAGAGCGGACGATCGAATCCGACAGTTCGACCCAGTCGCCGGTCACCAGGTAGTTGCCTTCCCAGCCGCGCAGCTCAAAATGGCCATCATTTCTCAGAGTGAGCGGGGCCGCGTTGCAAGGAACGGATTTGCCTTGAATCGTGGCGGTCGCGCACTGGTAGCGGCCGGAAACGCCTGGGGTTTGGGCCTGACTTGCGGGGAGCAGGGCGAACGACAGAACCGCAAGCGAGGTCAAGTGCATCCACTTGAATGGAAAAGGGTTGGGCTTCATCCAGTTCTCCGCGTTCACCGGGCCCCTGCGGGAGGCTGTACCTTCGTACAGGTAGTTCGCTGCACGCGATTCGCCAACTAGCCGCGCGACAGGCTATTGATAATAAGGGACTTAGCATGCCGTTGACGCAGACAGCAGTTCCGTCCAGACACTTTTGTATCCCACCGGAACATGCTTGGGGAAAAGTTTTGCAGACTTTTAGTCTTCTTTAATGATGGAACATCCGCCAAACCGCTCTATTTCCGAACCCTTCAATTGAAGGGCAATTCCGCCACGGCCTCCCCGTCCTTTCGCGGGTCCGAGGCGCCATAGTTCACGCCAGTGGCGAAATCCCGCTGAACGGCCTGCCCGCCGCCTACGACGCTGGAGAACGTTCCTTTCAACTCAATCTGGTGGCCTGCTGCCGCCAACTCGTTGCGGACGCCCTGCGAAAAGCGGTTTTCCATGAACAGGTCGCAGCCGGTGAACGTGTATTTCGAGAAGCGCGGCGCTTCCAGAGCGGCCTGAATGTTCATCTTGAAGTCGGCAATGTCGGCGATGAATTGCGCGTGCGCCTGCGCCTGGTTCCAGCCACCCATGATGCCAAAGGCCATGCGCGTATCGCCCTTCTGCGCGAAACCTGGAATGATCGTGTGTAACGGGCGTTTGCGTCCGGCTAACGCGTTCGGCGATGCGGGATCGAGAGTAAATAGCCCGCCACGGTTGTGGAGAACAAATCCGGTCCCCGGCGCCACGATTCCTGATCCAAACGACGAGTAGTTACTCTGTATGAGCGAGACCATATTCCCGTCGCGGTCCACCACGGTCAGGTACGTCGTCTCGCTTCCCGGCGGCAGGACTCCGGCCTTGGCGTCGCAATTCGCGTGTACTGGGTCGATCTGTTTGGCGCGTTCGTTGGCCCAATTTTTCGACAGTAGCGTGGCGACCGGCAGTTTTTGCTTTCGGGGATCACCGATGTACTTTGCTAAATCGGTGTAGGCTAGCTTCTTGGCTTCGATCTCGGCGTGCAGTGCCCGCGTCGAACCGAAACCCCAGTCCTTCTGCCCCAGCGGGAAAGTCTCCATGATGTTCAGCATTTCCAGCGCCGCGAGTCCCTGCCCGTTGGGCGGCATTTCGTAAACCGTCCAATCGCGATAGGTTGTCGAAATCGGTTCGATCCATTCGCTGGAATATCCGGATAGGTCCTGCGCCGTCATGGTGCCGCCATGGCGCTTCATAGTGTCCAAAATCTTGGCCGCGATCTCGCCTTTGTAGAATCCGTCGCGTCCGTGATTGGCGATTTGTTGCAGCGATGCGGCCAAGTCGGGGTTGCGGAAAATTTCTCCGACCTTCGGGGCGTGGTCCTGCGGCAGGTACGTCTTCGCGGCAGCCTCGTCCGCTCGCAGAAGATCAACGTCGCCGGCCCAATAAGCCGCAACCCATTCGGTTACCGGGAAGCCGTCCTGTGCGGTGCGGATCGCGGCGCTCAGGTCTTCCGCCAGCTTCTTACGCCCGAATTTGTCGGCGAGTTTCTGCCAACCGTCGATCATTCCAGGAACGGTGACCGCGTTGATGCCGCGCTGCGGCATGTCGCGCAGGCCTTGCTTTTGCAGAAACCCGATCGTCAGTCCCTTGGGAGCCCAGCCGCTGGCGTTCAGTCCGTAGAGTTTGTTGGCCTTCGCGTCGTACACGATCACAAACATGTCTCCACCGATGCCGTTCATCATGGGTTCAACCACGCCCATCATGGCGTTTGCCGCGATCGCTGCGTCAACGGCATTGCCGCCGTGTTCGAGTATGCGAACTCCCGCCTGCGAGGCGAGCGGTGACTCCGTAGCCACGATCCCGCCGCGCGAAATCACCATCGACCGGGCCTGGCCGCGGTCCTGTGCGCGCGCCGCGTGGTATGACAGCGCGGCAACGATGCAAGCGGCAATGCTCAATCGAATCGGAATTTGCATGGTCCCTTCCCTGGCCGGCCGAATCCAAACCACAGACAATTTCGCGCTCTTGCCCGAACATACCGTGGCGTGCCGCACTGTATCGCGAGCGCCTCGGCCTCGCAAGCGTCGCGATTGACGCGGGGGGCCATGGCGTCGCACACTCATAGCGAGTTCTTTGGGAAATTCCCCGATATCACCCTAGAATCGAATGAACGTGGCCTCGCATCCAACCTGTGCCTGCATGGCAGCTTATTGTCCGTCTTGGGAGACCTGAATCGTGCCTGAACAAAGCGCTGAAAGTTCCATTTCGCGGCAACAGAGCCCGGAGTCACAGATCGAAGCACAAATCGACGCATTTCTAGCCGGACGAAACTCCGACCCCTTCGCGCTGCTCGGCCCGCAACCCGTCGATACGTCTTCGGGACGCCGCTGGGTTATCCGTTTTTTTCATCCGCACGCAATTTCCGCCAGCGTCCAGGTCTCCGGCGTTGGCGTCGTCGAGGCGAAAAAGCGCCGCGATGTAGGCTTCTTTGAAGCGACCTTGCCTGACACGTACCGCGATCGCCCCGACGCCGCCAACTACCGCATCCGCTTTCATTCGGACGTTGGCCAGGATTTTGAACGGTACGACACCTACGCGTTTCCCTACCTGCTCAGCGATTTCGATCTCTACCTGATGGGTGAGGGCCGCCACTACGACGCCTACGAAAAGCTGGGCGCGCATTTAAAAACCGTCGCAGCAGTTCGGGGCGTCAATTTTGCGGTCTGGGCGCCGAGCGCGCGCCGCGTCAGCGTTGTCGGTGATTTCAACCACTGGGACGGTCGCGTGAATCCCATGCGCGCCCGCGGATCCTCCGGTGTTTGGGAACTGTTCGTGCCTGAGCTGAACGAAGGCGCTATCTACAAATACGAAATCATCGGCCCGCGCGGAGAGCTGCTCCCGCTCAAGGCCGATCCGTTCGCTTTTCGCGCCGAGTTGCGACCCAACACAGGTTCCGTCGTCGCGAGCCTTGATAACCACACGTGGAAGGACTCGGAATGGATGTCGCGGCGCAAAGATACTCCTTGGCTGGAGTACCCGATCTCGATTTACGAAGTACATCTCGGCGCCTGGCGTCGCGTCCCCGATGAAGGCAACCGGTGGTTGACCTACCGCGAGCTAGGCGATCAGCTCATCCCCTACGTAAAAGAGCTGGGATACTCTCACATCGAACTCCTGCCGATCATGGAGCATCCCTTTGACGGCTCGTGGGGCTATCAGACCATCGGCTATTACGCCGCGACCAGCCGTTACGGAACCCCGGACGAGTTCATGGAATTCATCGATCGCTGCCATCGCGCCGGGATCGGCGTCCTTCTCGATTGGACTCCCGCCCATTTCCCACGCGACACGTTCGGCCTCGCCGAATTCGACGGCACTCATTTGTACGAGCACTCCGACCCGCGTCAGGGTTCCCATCCCGACTGGGGCACACTGGTTTTCAATTACGGCCGCAACGAGGTCGTGAACTATCTCATCTCCAATGCGCTTTTCTGGCTCGACAAGTACCATATCGACGGCCTTCGCGTGGATGCCGTCGCTTCGATGCTCTATCTGGATTACTCGCGGAAGGAAGGCCAATGGATTCCCAACGAATTCGGCGGCCGCGAAAATCTGCATGCCATCGCTTTCCTCAAGCGGCTGAACGAAGTCGCTTACGAACGTTTCCCCGGTCTGCTCACCATTGCCGAGGAATCGACATCCTGGCCGGCCGTATCGCGTCCCACATATCTCGGCGGGCTGGGCTTCAGCCTTAAATGGAACATGGGCTGGATGAATGACACGTTGAAGTATTTTTCGACCGACCCGATTTATCGCCGGTTCGAGCAGAACAAGCTCACGTTCTCACTGCTGTACGCCTTCACCGAAAACTTCGTCCTTCCCTTCTCGCACGACGAAGTCGTTCACGGCAAGAACTCGCTTCTGCACAAAATGCCGGGCGATATGTGGCAGCAATTCGCCAATCTGCGCCTGCTCTACGGCTACCAATACGGGCATCCCGGGAAGAAATTGCTTTTCATGGGCCAGGAATTCGGGCAACGCGAAGAATTCAGCGAAGCTCACAGCCTGCAGTGGCATTTGCTCCAATATGAAACGCACCGCGGGCTACAAAACCTCGTCGCCGATCTGAATAGACTCTACGCCGCTGAACCCTCCCTGCATCAAGTGGACTTCGACTGGCACGGTTTCGAGTGGATCGACTGCAACGACGCCGACAACAGCACCTTCTCTTTCATCCGCCACGGCAAGAACCCGGACGACTTGATGATCGTCGTCATCAATGCGACGCCGGTAGTGCGCAAAGGCTACCGTGTGGGTGCGCCTCGGCCTGGCTTCTATAAGGAGGTCCTGAACACTGACGCGGCGGTCTACGGCGGCTCCAACGTAGGCAATATGGGCGGCATTCACTCGGAATCGATACCGCACATGGGCCGCGAGCAATCGTTGCCTATGACCCTCCCCCCGCTCGCGGCAGTGTTCCTGAAGTGGACCCCAAGCTGACAACCCGCCGACCCTTCTAGTACAGGGCCTGAGTTGGCGTAGCCCAGCGGCTCCTAGTTCCGCTCGTTCTGCACCCTCTCCAATCGGCTCCTCGCCGATCGGCAGTTTTCGAGGTAAAAATTCAACCGCACTTCCCCTCGAATTATTCGGGAAACATTTTTCAGCCCACTCTCGTATATCAAGCCAGGGTGCTGGACTCGATCCGCTTTATCACTGAGTTCCGGCCACTGGTTTTCTTAACTTCAAGTCCGTGAAGGAGATACTCCGCCATGACCGACCGCACGCGAAAGCTTCCCGCCCTCGCACTGATCGCCGTTTCGTTGGCCCTTACTCCGATCGCCGGGCTCGCCCAAAGTAACTCCGAAAAGGCGTCCGAGCCCGCCGGTCGAGATCGTTGGCTGCATATCCGCGTGGATAATCCCGACTCCAAGGAAGAGACCGTTCGCGTCAATGTCCCTCTCGAACTCGCCGAAAAGATTCTGCCCACCATTAACCGGGATCGCCTCCAGAGCGGCAAAGTCAAGGTCGACGAGATCGATTGCCACGGCGTAGACCTGCACGCCTTGCTTGACGCTGTGCGCAGCTCCAAAGACGGCGAATTCGTCACCGTCCAGAACAAAGACTCCGACGTCCGCGTGGCCAAACAAAACAACTATTTCCTGGTTCACGTTGTCGACAAGCATCACTCGTCGAAGAAATCGACCGTGGAGGTCAAAATCCCCATGAAAGTCGTCGACGCGTTGTTTTCGGGTGGCAAGGACGAGCTAGACTTGGTGGCTGGCCTACGCGCCCTGTCCGCGCAGGGAGACACGGAACTGGTATCCGTGAAAGATGAAGAAAATACCGTGAGGATCTGGCTGGACTCGAAGAACGTTTCCGATTAATCGTACGGTCAAACAGTACAGAAGACGTAATTTCACGCAGACCCTGGAATTCAAGTCGATTGGAAGGAGACAGATATGCTGCTCGCGAACCTAGCCCTCGGCGTCGTAGGAACCGTAGTCCTGGCCGGCGTCTACACCTTTCATGACGGCATCCTGCGAGTGGACGTAGATCAGCAGGACGAGCGGCACGTCCATGTTTGGGCTCCTGCTGCTGTCGTTCCGATCGCCATGCACGTCGTCCCCAGACGACACCTAGAACGCGCGGCCGAGCAAGTCCGGCCGTGGCTCCCTACGCTTCGCGCTTTGACCAAGGAACTGGAGAAGTATCCGAACGCTGAATTCGTGGACGTCCGGGAAGGCAACGACGAACAGCACGTTCGCGTCCGAACCGAAGGCGGAAGGCTATTGATTGATGTCGATGAACCCGATGAACACGTCCACGTCGCTTGCCCCTTGGCGATGATACGCGACGTTGCCGACGAACTTGAGATCAACACTCCCGGAGTATAACCGCCACGAACGCCTGTAGACCCTCACTGCGGATTCTTGTGCTGCTGCATGAATGCCTGCGGATCGAACTTCGTAACCGGGCCCGTGATGTGATCCGTCGCTCCGGTGATGATCTTGGTTAGCACCATCGAGCTATTCTTGCCGGCCTGCTTTACCATCGCTATCGGCGTCACCTTATCGCTGGTCCAAACTTCATCCGTGCCGTCATCCTTTTTCCAATGCGCACAGCTGAAGGTCCCCGCGGGCACCGTGATCGTCTCCGTTCCCACCTGTTGCCACTTCGCCATTTCATCCTTCATGTGATTCTTGCCCATTTGATCGGGGTTAAACGGCATTTCCACGGCTGGCTGCCCAGGCTGCTGAAACACAATCCTGGTGAACTGAAAATCCTTGGTGACCAATACCTTCGAATACATCATGGCGCCCGCGCGCGGCTCCGTGTGCCCAATTTCCATCCAGTACCCTTCTCCGTTCGGGGTCATTTCTTTGCCGACGATAGTCATCTCCATTTGAGAGGCGGGTCTCTTCTGGTCGCTGGACTGCTGCTCATAAACGGCGCCGTTCCCTACCACTGGCTTGAAAATGTCCGCAATATTCGGCTTGCTGAACAGGTTCATACCCATCTGCGCGGCAACGCCACCACAAAGGCACAGACATCCAGCCCCTGCCAGCACAACGCCAAGCAATCGCTTCATCGTCTTCGTCTCCTTTGGACACTACGGTCGGAAGCCAGTGCCAGAGATTATACGGCGAAGAACCGAAAAAAATCGCAGACTTTCGCGACGCCAGATTAATTCGCGCCAGATTGAACTGCAGATTGAATTTGACGAAGGTCACGTCCGGTCGACTCGACAAGCCTTCGACGCCTTCGTTTATTCATACGCGAGGGCCACAACCGGATCGTAGCTCGCCGCGCGCAACGCAGGATAGGCTACTCCCGCCGCCGCACCGACAACCGCCAGCAAGATGGACGAAAGCACCCACCGCGGCGTGATTAGGATCATCAGCCCTGGATTGGTCTCTTTCAAAATCGCCTGTATTAGGAACGTCAATAGAATGCCGACAACGCTTCCAAGCAGTGTTAGTACGAGAGTTTCGCCGAGCAGCATCTCCACAATGTCGAATCGCGAAAACCCCAGGGCCTTCAGGATTCCGACCTCGCGCGTCCGCTCCATCACCATGGTGTGCATGTTCAACAGCACGACCAGGAAGCTGATCACGATGCCCAGCCCAACCATCGATCGCACAAACGGCTTCAGCTCCGGCAGGTTCGAGGAACTCATCAGCGTCACATATTCCGACATCGACCGCACCCGGTTATTCGGCGACAGGTTCAAAATTTCCGCTCGCGTCGCTTCGGTGTCCCCTTTGCTCCGCACGTAAAACATCGAGACGCGGTTCTCGACGCCGGCAATCTCTTGCGCGGTCTTGATCGGAATAAAAAATCGCGCTCCTTTGCCGTGCGCCACGATCCCGCTGATCGTAAAGGTGTGATTCAGCAACGTGATATGGTCTCCGGCCTTCAGGTGTTTCGATTGGGCGATGATATCGTCGGCAATGACTTCGTCCGGAGAATCAAACTTGCGCCCCGCCCGGTACAAGAAGCCCCGGCTCAGCGCGTTAAACCGTTTGTAGTCGATGCCATAGATCATCACCAGGTTCTTCGGCTCGGTGAGAATCACCGTCGGTGCGACTTCGTCCACTCCAGGCAATGCCTCGATCTGATCGGCCAATGTTTCCGGCATCACCGCGCTGGAAAACGCAAAGAAAATAGACGAGTTGGGCGGTTGGACGAGAATATCCGCGCCGACGCCTTCCACGCGCTTCCCCCACTCGGAAATTACACCCGACGTGAGGCCGACAATCATCAGCACCAAGATCACTTGAATCGCAATCGCGATGACGCTGAGCGCGCACCGCAGCGGCCGCGCCGCGATGTTGCCCCAAAACATTTGTACGAGGGAAAAAGGTCCGTCGAAGGTGTCATTCATCCATGGAATCCAGTTTACCCAGCCGCTAGCAAGACGTATGCCGAATCTCCACCCAAATATTTCTGCTCCGTAAAGTTTTCAACACAAGTGTTGATAAGTTTGTGGAAAAACTCGCTTCCTCTAAGGCTAACTACACGCTTCTCAGTATCCTGACTCGGTTTGCACTATTTCGGTGCAAGTATCTTGCTCACGACACGTCGGACCGCGAACTCCCTTTCGAAAAGTCCGCGACGCGCCAATCACTCAGTACCAGCGGGGCGGTCTGTCTAAATGTATTTTGATCGTCTGCTTTGCTTCGTTGACATCGTACCAGCGCCCGTACGTTTTCCAGCCGTCGGCAACCACTTGCACCAGGACTCGTCCCATTGGAGCATCCGGGATGTGCGCCGTTCCGTCTCGGTTCGTCTTCACATTCAGCTCCACCGTCTTGTTCTTCTTTATCTTGCGTTCTTCGATGTACTTGATATAGATACTGGCATTCTCGATTGGCGCTTCATTTTCGCCGCCCGACACTTCGATGGTGACGCGCGACGTTTGTTCCGTCGGCGCTTGTTTACCAGGCGTGGCCGGTTGGGCCTGCGCCCCCGCCGTCACTGGCGTAGCGCAAAGCGCCAGCGTCATCAAACACACCGCGGCTGATCCCAGAAATCGCATCTCCGTCAATACTCCATCCTCCACGCCGCGCGCAGCTTGGTCAAGTCTAACCGCCACATTTTTCGATGCACTTGGCGATGGAGATGCTGCTCGTCGGATCCGGCGCTATCACCAGTCAGTCGCTGGAAACTCTTTCCTATCCTGAGTTTGACTGCCCGGTTTTGCTACGATACCTTCTTTCCAGCAACCCTCCCGCAGCGTAACTGGCCGTTGCTGTCGAATTTCAGCGCGATACGGTCCGAAGCGGGAGAACCCCGAGAATCCGTCCATTTCGCTGAGCGGAGCGCTTGACGATCAGTTCCAGCGTCGCCGCTCGCGGACCGCGCGTTACGGCCGGCAAGCCCCCGGGAAGCAACTAACATTTTGCAATTTTCAGAAGCAGGAGTCCCCATGGGTTTCGCTACAAACGCTATCCACGTCGGCCAGGAGCCTGATCCCGCCACCGGTGCCGTCGTCGCTCCGATCTATCAGACCTCCACCTACGTGCAGACCGAGCTCGGCAAAACGAAAGGCTACGACTACGCCCGCACCAATCATCCCAATCGCAAAGCCCTCGAGCGCACCGTAGCGAAATTGGAAGGCGGCCAGTCCGCCTATGTTTTTTCTTCCGGCATGGCCGGCATCGACGCGGTGTTTCGTCTTCTCCGCCCCGGCGATCACGTGATCGTCTCGGAGGCAGTCTACGGCGGCGTGTTTCGCCTTTCGACGCAGCTCCTCGTGCACTTCGGCCTGGAATTCAGTTTCGTCGACACCTCAACGCCGGAATTTGTCCTCGGCGCGCTCCGCCCAAACACCAAGATGCTGTACGTGGAAACTCCCGCGAATCCGACCCTGCGGGTTACCGACATCGCAGCCATCGCTAAAATCGCCGACGATCGAAGCGTAACCTTGGTCGTTGACAACACTTTCCTCAGTCCCTACCTCCAACGCCCCATCGAACTCGGCGCTCACATCGTCGTCCATTCCATGACCAAGTACCTCAACGGCCACAGCGACTCCACTGGCGGCGCCGTAATTCTCACGCGCCCCGAAGACGCCGAGAAAATTTATTTCATCCAGCGTTCCGCGGGCACTGGCCTCGCTCCTATGGACTGCTTCTTGACCTCTCGCGGCATCAAGACGCTCGCCGTGCGCATGCTCCAGCACAATGCCAACGGCATCTCCGTGGCACGCCATCTCGACGCTCATCCCAAAATCAAAAAGGTATACTACCCAGGCTTGCCGTCGCACCCGCACCACGAGATCGCCCGTAAGCAGCAGCGCGGCCCGGGCGCCATGCTGGCCTTCGACCTTGAGACGCAAGACGCCGCCCGCCGCTTCCTCAACCAGGTAAAGCTCTGCTCCCTCGCCGAAAGCCTGGGCGGAGTCGAAACGCTCATTTCGCTTCCCGCGCTCATGACTCACGCTTCCATGCCCGCAGAAGTCCGCGAACGAGTCGGCATCACCGAAGGGCTGGTGCGCCTTTCCATCGGCATCGAAGACGTCGAAGACATCATCGCCGACCTCGATCAAGCCTTACTCCACATCTAAGTCTTTCGCCACCCGTCAGGCGAGCGCTCGGTCATGAATACGGAAGGACTGTTTCTTCCAGTAGGTGAGGGAGCGCCACGCCCATTCGAGGGGGCCGAAGCGAAAATGGCGCAGCCAGATGGGACTGACGACGAGAATCACAATCCAGACGAGAACGACGGTTCCGTAAAGTTGATGACGCTGGAGCTTGCCGAAAAGTCCGAAGCCGTAGCCATTGAAAATGGTCGTGCAGATGAGAGAAGTGAGAATGTAATTGGAAAAGGCCATTCTGCCGACGCAAGCGAGAGTTCTGGTGGCAGATTGCAAAACGCCCGACTTAATCACCAGAAGAATCACAGCGATATAGCCTAAGGCAGTAAAACGCCCAATCTCATAGGTGGTTATATTGGGCACCCAGGAGTCCATGCTGAAATGGCCTTTGGCGGCGGACCAGGCGCTCCAAGTATCCACAGGCAAGCCAATGGCGAAGGACAGCAGAGCCATCCACACATAGAATTTCGTGGAATAGCTTCCGGTGAGCACGCCCAGTTTGAGCAGCGCCATGCCGATCAGCATCATGGCCAGAACGTCGAACCACCACGGCATATAGATGGGATGACTGTGTAATTCGTAGACGTGCTTGGCGCGAAATGCGACTAACTTGAAATATCCGCCCAGATGCGCATCCGTATCTTCTTTCAAATCCTCGGGAGGCGGATAGTAGATTTTGAGGGCGTCTTCCCATTCTTTCTTCTCCTCTTCCTGGGCCGAGGTCAGCTTTTTGCCTGCTTTCTCGTCGGCTTGAATCTGGCTATATTCGCGCTGCAGACTCTTCAGATGGAAATGATCGCGAACTCCGTTACCTACCATGGTCAGCACCATGATTCCAGCGGTGATCAACAGAATACGGGCAGATAGCTTGCGCAGCGGATAAAGCACCAGGCCCATCACGGCGTAATAGAAAAGGATGTCGCCGTCCCAGATCAAATACGCGTGGATGACGCCAAAGAGCAGGAGCCACAGCATGCGCCGGTAATGAATGTCCGCGGCGTCGGCGGCTGCGCCCCTGCGGGAAAGCCGGTCCACTAGAAGATAGACGCTTGCCCCGAAAGCCATTGAAAAAATGGCGCGCATCTTGCCGTCGGCGAAGATTGTGGTGAGGCACCAAGTGACCAGATTCACGCCGGTTGCGCCGCCTGCAGGCGCGGGGCTGTCATAAGCAGGGCCGGGCAGGCCGAACGAGCAGATGTTCATCGACAGGATGCCGAGCAGGCCAAATCCGCGAATGGTGTCGAGCGCGGAGATTCGTTCCTCCAAACGGACTGGCGAGACCGCGGGCTGGTCTTCGTCCGCTAGCACGCTCGGAGGCGCCGCAGCAGGGGTGATGGGGGCGATACCAATTTCGGCCGTGTTGGAAGCCGCGGAGATTTCGTGCGTCGTCATTCGTGGACCTCACAAGAGCAAACGGTGCAGCGGGGTCCCTATTTGGCCTAGATTGGCCATCATCCTACACCCGTCTCGCCCGTTCGCAATGCACTTCGCCGTGCGAGGCTCGGCCAAACATCCTGCTCAGTCTGATGAGCGCCCTGAGCAAACACCGTCTATCGCCCGGCCTCATTGACTCGCCCTCGCGCTGCACTTAGAATCCCCCCGCATGCCCGACCCGGCTTCCCTCTCAGGTCAAACCGTCTCGCACTACCGCGTCGTCGAAAAGCTCGGCGGCGGTGGCATGGGCGTCGTCTACAAAGCCGAAGACACCAAGCTCGGCCGCTTCGTAGCCCTGAAATTTCTCCCCGACGACGTCGCCAAAGATCCGCAAGCCCTCGAGCGCTTCCAGCGAGAAGCCCGCGCCGCCTCCGCCCTCAACCATCCAAATATCTGCACTATCCACGACATCCAGGAACAGGACGGCCGCGCCTTCATCATCATGGAATACATGGAAGGCGCCACTCTCAAACACGTGATCACCGGCTCTCCACTGGAAATTGAACGCCTGCTCGAGATCGGTATCGACGTTTCCGACGCCCTCGATGCCGCTCACGCCAAAGGCATCATCCATCGCGACATCAAGCCCGCCAATATTTTCGTCACCGCGCGCGGCCACGCCAAAATCCTCGACTTCGGTCTCGCCAAGCTCACCCTCGCAAGTGCTCCGTCCGGCGACACGGCAAGCAGCAGTACAGGCAACATTACCGAAGACCATCTCACTGGAGCCGGCAGCACCGTCGGCACCGTCGCCTACATGTCTCCCGAACAAGCCCTTGGCAAACCGCTCGATGCCCGCAGCGATCTCTTTTCCTTCGGCGCGGTTCTCTACGAAATGGCCACTGGTGTTCTTCCCTTCAAGGGCGACACCTCTGCCGCCATTTTCGACGGCATCCTCCACAGGGCTCCCGTTGCGCCCGTGCGCTTCAACACCGAGATTCCCGACGAACTCGAGCGCATTATCAACAAAGCTTTGGAGAAAG
>JBEKWY010000084.1:0-21226 GCA_049512575.1 Candidatus Acidiferrum sp. | reverse complement strand
CCCGCATGGCGACGGAGGTCGGAGCCAAGGGTCCGGTCAACTCGTTGTCTTGGGCGTCGGTTTCACCGAGAAAGTTGTCCTGGTGGACCCGGCCGATGACGTCCTGGCGAAGATATCCGGTAATGCGTTCGGCGCCATCGTTCCAGAACAAGATCTTGGCGTCACGATCGACGACATACACGGCGACCTGCAGGTTCTCCAAAACTGTGCGGAAAAAATCAAAGTCACCAGGCTGCGCCATCGGGCACTACCCCCAACCGGCCCATCGGCGGTTTGTGGGCGCAAGTTTAGGTCCAACCGCTTCGCTCTCTTTTCCCTCGTTTTCGCTTGGGTCTGCACACTTTGACCTTTGTTTCGGAATACACAACCAGTCCCCTCATGACGATTGTGGGAACGTTCCATCCCGTTTTGGAACAAATTGATTGGTGTCCGGTTCGCACTGCGAGGCGCAGAGGCAAACGGCCAGTCGGCTCACACTTCCGGGTATTTATTCGGCGGCTTCCGATGTTGAGAGCGCAGGCGGAAGGCGCTCGACCGGCCACGCGATCAGGCAGCGGGGAAAATTCTCTTTGGGGATTCTCCATTCCGCGGCGTAGTGGAATTCTTCCAGCCAAGCGTTAATGCTGTCCGCAGCCTGCTGGTGATGGACTTCCACGATGATGAGCGGGCGGTGCTTCGCGAACAAGCCGGCTCCGCCGCACAAGACTTCGTACTCGCCGCCTTCCACATCGATCTTGACCAGTTGCGGCACGGGGCCGCCGGCGGCCACAAAATCGTCGAAAGTCGTCACCGGCACGGAGATGATCTCGCCATTTGCTAGGACCGGGCGTTGTCCATCCGATTCGACGCCACCCTGCGATGCCTGGTTTTTCCCACGGCGAAATGAAATGCCAGCTTCACTCCGGCGCGACCATACGGCAACATGGATCGCCTGAATGCATGAGCTGAAGTGATTACGCTGACTGTTTTCGCGGAGGCGCTCGATGTTTTCGGGATCAGCATCAAACGCCACCACACGCCCTGAAGTTCCCACAAGTCGCGCCGCACCGAGAGTGAGAGACCCCAAGTGCGCGCCCACGTCGTAGACCACATCACCTGGACGGACCATCGCGGAGATGGCGCTCTGTACGCCGGGTTCGTGCTCACCGCGCCAGAAGCCGGCTTCCTCCGGGATACGCAGGCACATCCAGAGCCCCTGCGCAAAACCGGATTGAACTTGCACCCAGGAGGTTCGGCTCCGCAGAGCGCGGCGCTTGATAAGCTCCTTCGCGTCGTTGAACTTGGCCTCTGCCTGTGGCCAACGACGAAACGCCGGGATGATGACGCGCTTCTTGAGAGCGAGATAAGCGCGATAGACGAGAAGGTAGAGAAAATTCAAGGTGGTCGAGACGCGCAGAAAAACGCTGATGCGTCATCCGAATGTACCGCGGCTATCGAACAGAAGGCAAAAAGGCGTGAGAGGCACCGCGGGAGAGTGCGGGCCATTCCGTCGTTGGGAGGAATGACCCGCAAGTTCACAGCAGGCGAAGTAGGGCGAAGGCTAGGCGCTTACATTGACGGTGCCGCTGCCAGTGCTGCTTCCCGATGCCGCACTGAAATTCGGAAACGCCTGCTGCAGGGCTGACTGAAACGTAGAGTAGGCTTGCTGCGCGGAGGCAAGATTTCCGGACTGCAGCGCCTGGCCCAGCGAGGCGAGGTCCTGTTGCAATGTGTTGCTCGGTTGACCGGAGCCGCCACCAGTGTGGTGATGATGGTGAGGCACCTGGCCGGAATTTTGCTGCTGCTGAGCATCCTGCTGGATGGTGGCAAAGTCGGTTTGTGCGGCCGAGAGGTTCCCTGATTGCAGATCCTGGCCGAGCGTCTGGAAGGCCTGCGCCAGAGTGTTGGTCGGCCCGCTGGTGCGGGAGCCGCTGGACTGCAGGTTGCTCGGCAGCTCTTGCGACAAGGTGGCAAAGTCGGCTTGTGCCTGGCTCAGGTTACCTGATGCCAGATCCTGGCCGAGGGTTTGGAACTGACTCTGAATCTGCTGGAACTTGGTCTGGGCGGCCTGCGCCAGTGAAGACTGGAAAAAATTGCTGCTCGAAATACCTGAAACGGACATGATCGCCTCCCGATCTTAAGGTTCTCTAAAACTCACTGCTACGCTTTTCGCGCCCCCAAAGCTCCTTCATCGGCACAAGGCGTTAGGGCTTTAGCGTCGCGCCAAATAGTGCACACACCTGGATGCATTCCCGATGCCAGCCTGCGGCGTCTGGCCTCAATAGGCCAAGTTGTGTGTTTGCAACGAAAGGATGTGGTGGCACAGCCGCAGTGTGTTGCCTGCAAAGGCTCACTCGGCAAAAACATCTTCTGCATGCGCGGCAAATCCTGCCGATCGTCAGTCGCGTTTGTAAATGTCTGTCCAGGGCTCGATAAAGTTGAGCGCGGATTGTGGAGAGTCCACACTAAAGCGAATGGTTAGCGTCTTCAGGTCGCGCGACAGCTCCCATTTCTGTTTGGTGTGAACTTGGACGAGCGGGTCATTGACGTCTGGGCGTGTCGTAACGACGGATTCCAAAATAAGGTAATTCTTCTTGGACTGCCCCTTGCAAGTTCCCTTCACTCCGGCGGGGCTTACATATACGCCCTCCTTACCGTCGAAGGGATAGACGTTCGTATACGGATGTCCGTCTATCGTTTGTGTGACTTCAATGGAAGCATCGGTCTGAACCACGCGGAGTTTCTGAACCGTTCCTTTTTCGAATCTTGGACCCTCAGTGCCAGTCAGCTTGTACGAACCCGAAAAAGTGGACCTGTCCGCGGCAGACATAGTTGCCGCTAAACAAACGAAACCGGAGAGAAGCAAGCAGGCTGCGCGTTTCATGGCTGAGGACGATTATCGCATCTCATGAAGCGCTGGCAACTCCGGAGCGAACCGCTCGGTTGCCAACGATCCGCACTAGCCTTTGAGCAGGACCATAACGCGCGCAGGATTCAGCGGTAGTGTGCGGGCGTGCACTCCGGTGGCGTCGAAAAAGGCGGCGGCGACGGCTGGAGGAACAACCGCGTTGGCGGCTTCCGAGCCTCCGCCGAAGCCTTTATCGTCACGCGAAATCTGCACGATCTTGAGGTCGGGCATCTCTTCCATGGTCAGGATCTTGTAGCTGCTCCAGTTCGTGCTGGTCACTTTCGATTTGTCGAAGCTGACTTCTTCCTTCAGGGCTTCACTAAGGCCCATGACGACGCCGCTCTTCATGCACAGACCGAGCTGGCGCGGGTTGATGACTTTGCCGCAGTCAGCGCCAATGGTGAATTTGGTGACCTGCACCTTTCCAGTGGCGGGAACGACAGCGATCTCGGCGATGCCTACCCAGTATGCGTTGGAGCGAACAATGATGCTCACGCCGCGGCCGGTCACCGGAGCTGTCCCCGTTTTGCGCGCCTCGTGATGCGGTGCCGTCCGGGACTCCCATCCCGCGGCCTTGGCGGTGGCGTTGAGGATGTCGATCAGCCGCTGGTCGGTCGTGTGCTCAAGCCGAAATTGGATTGGGTCGACGCCCGCTGCTGCGGCCGCTTCGTTGAGAAGACCTTCGAGCGCGAAATTCTGCTGGCGCTGTCCGGGAGTGCGCATGATGTTGCCGCGCAGCCCGCCATAGGCCGATTCCGCGCCGAGGCTCGGCATGCCGTAGGCCTGCTCCAGCCTGCGCGGAATCTTGTCGTATGGCCATTCGGTGGCAACCCAGCTTCCCGGCCTTGGCGTGGAGCAAGGCATCCCGGCGAGAATGGCGCCGAGAAGTCGGGCATCGCTCTGATGCGGCGTGTACGAAGCGCTGTGCACGGCGATCACACGGCCGTTCGCGTCGAGCCCGGCCTTCATGTCCAGCAGATATGCCGGCGAAACGCTGGACCACGCCAGATCTTCCTGCAACGTCCACTGCACGCGTACTGGCTTGCCGGTTAATTGCGAGAGGATCGCCGCATCAGCCTCGGCGCCATCGCCGCCAAAAGTCGTGCGTCCGTACTGCCCGGAATGATCCAGCCAGCGAACGACAACTTTCTCGGCGGGTACGCTCAACGTATTCGCGATCTGCGCGCGCAAGCCTTGCGATTGCGCCGAATGGGTCCAGACGGTGACGCTGCCATCGCTGCGGACATCGGCGACCGCCACGAAGGGGCCA
Source organism: Candidatus Acidiferrum sp. (assembly GCA_049512575.1). GTDB lineage: Bacteria > Acidobacteriota > Terriglobia > Acidiferrales > UBA7541 > Acidiferrum. The sequence goes on along the minus strand of JBEKWY010000084.1, from coordinate 17,069 downwards.
ATCGGGGCGTGCCTGACGTAGGGGAGCTCATAAGTCGCCGAGATGGTTTTAGGCGCGCTCGCGAGGGCCGCGGCAACTTCGTCCGCGTTCCCTTTGCTTTGCGACGGCGCACCCCATTCGTGCGCGCGAAGCGTTTTCTCCAGATTCTCACTGCCGGGAAGGCCGGACCAGTCCGTCCATTTTGCGGTGCCAGCCACGGACTGCGCCGCGGTAACCGCCTCCCACTCATTGGGAGAGACGACGGCGACTAGATTGCCCTTTCTCAGCACCTCGGCGGTTGGGAATTTGGTTTTGTCCAGTGCGCCGACGGAGATTAGTGTCGAGCCTAGCGTCGACGGACGCACCATGCGGGCATGCAACATTCCCGGCAACGCGACGTCGCAACTCCACCGCGCTTTGCCGGTGACTTTGTCGGGAATCCCCGGCACCGGATACGACGTACCGATCACCTTATATTGGCTGACCGGCTTCATCGGAGGGTCTCCGGTGACCGAGAAGCCGTCGAGGCCAGCCAAGCCATTGCCGTCGGGCACGGACGGATCCACCGTCGCGTATTTACCGGTGACGGAGATCTTCAGATCGAGCTGCTGAGTTTGCACAAGCTGGCCGTAGCTAATGCTCTTGCCGCCGCCGGACACGATACCGTCGGTGACCGAAAGAGCGGAAACGGGAACGCCGAGTTGTGTCGCTGCGAGGCCGAGCAGCGCCTGGTAGGTAAGCGCGGCAACCTTTCGAACGTTGGCCATGCCATACAGAAAGCCGGCAGAGTAACCACCGTCCGGAGTTCTGTCGGTATCCCCGAGGATCAGCGAGATGGCCTCCGGACGCACGCTCAGTTCTTCGGCAATCACTTGGGCATAGTAGGCGCTCATGCCGGTGCCCGTCTCAGTGCGTCCCGTGCGCGCCACGATCGAATTTTCACTGCGAATTTCGAGCCACGAGGCGAGTTGGGTGGGGTCGAGCGAGGTCCGGCTTTCGGAGGCTGCGGCGTTAGCGGTGGCGGTGCTGCCGAAAATTTCGATGGGGACGGCGATGGAGACGAAAAGAGCGCCGCCCATTTTCACGAAGCCGCGCCGGGTCAGCGTTGCGGTGAAGGGCGTGGCTGGCTCGGTCGGCACGATTGGCTCTTGCGCTGGCATGAGGGGCGACTCTCTGCGCATTTCTGTTCTTGGTTGCATCGCGTTCACGCCTTTCCGGCCTGCATGGATTTGGCGGCGCGTTGCACGGCGTCGATGATGGCCGCGTACGTGCCGCAGCGGCAGAGGTGCGGCGACGGTGGCGTGTTTGTGAAGGCGTCCTTGATTTCTGCGACCGTCGGATTCTTATTCTTCGCCAGCAATCCCATGGCGGCGATCATCATCCCGCTCTGGCAGTACCCGCATTGCGGCACCTGCTCGTCGATCCACGCTTGCTGGACCGGGTGCAGAGTCTTGGCGACATCTTCCGGGCTTAAGCCTCTTTGCTCCGCCCACACACCCGGAAGCCCTTCGATGGTCGTCACTCGTTTGCCGACGGCGTAGGAAAGCGGTGCGACGCACGCGCGAACTTCTTCGCCATCGAGGAGGACAGCGCACGCGCCGCACTGCGCCATCCCGCAGCCGAGGCGCGGGCCGGTTAACTTGAGCTCGTTGCGCAAAACGTACAGCAAGGGTGTGTCTGGCGCCGCGGACACAACATGCTGCGCGCCGTTCACGGATAAGGTGACTTCATCGGGCATTTCGGTCCCTCCCCTCGCGGGCCAGAGTCTCATGATTGCATCAAGCAATCGCTGCTGCCAGAACTGATCGTTAATCGGCTACAACGCTCGTATCGAATTGCGCCTGCGCAATGTCCACGCCCCTTTCTCGTTAGACGTCACAAAAACAATTTCCGTGACTGCACGAGGGCTCCCCGCCCGCTACGTTACAGGATTCTCACAGATTGCTTCGCGCAGGAGCCTTCCGAGTTTGCACGCGATGAAAACAACAGTGCATTGGCGCTGAGTTTAATGGTGGGCCTGGGTGGACTTGAACCACCGACCTCGCCCTTATCAGGGGCGCGCTCTAGCCACCTGAGCTACAGGCCCAATTCGAGGAACGACTCACAAATTCTAGCACGGGCGGGCACGCCGGACACAACGTCCGATCGTTCGCGTTTTCCCAAGCGGCCAACCGCCGGCTTATCCTACTGCACGAAACCCACGGTCGGTGGCGTAACGTCGGGCGCTTCCTTGATCGAGCCGAACTGCGACTCGTACCGCGCGATATTTTCGCCCAGGGCCCGCCAGATCCGCTTTGCGTGACCCGGGCTGACGATCATGCTCTTCAGCAGCTTCCCCTGCGCGCCGTTGGGGAAAATATAAATAAAGTTCAGCGTGAACTCCTCCAGGTTGTGATGAATCATCAAGAGATTGCTGTATTCGCCTTGCAGTTCTTTCTCGTCCGCCTTGATCTGGACTTGCCCCTGCGCCGGCCGCTGCTCATCCATGTGGTTCTCTCCGATCCATGTGTTTGCGCACTGCGGAACTCGTTCAAGGTATCACAGGCGTGGAGCGTCCGCTCAGCGGGCGGGACTGCAGGACCGACGGCGTCCAAGCGCAGGTTACATTCGGCGAAAATAAATCCTGGCGGCTCTTGACAGATTTTGATGTTAAGTGTAGTTTATAAGTGATATTTACCGCATTTAACCCTAGTGATGCAGAGACTAAACGGGACGCAGCTGGAAACCGAACCATCACTCGACGCCGAGGCCGTTTCCGCGACCCCGGCCATAGCCGCGCGCGCCAATACCCTGCCCTCGCTGCCGGAAGCGCACCGCACGATTCCCATCCTTGCTGGAGCAAGCTGGTTCCGAAAAATCCTGGCGTTCGCGGGACCTGGCTATCTCGTTGCCGTCGGCTACATGGACCCCGGCAACTGGGCCACGGACATCGGAGGTGGCTCAAAATTTGGCTACACATTGCTCAGCGTCATTTTCCTGAGCAATTTCATGGCGATGATTCTGCAGGCGCTCTCGGCGAAGCTGGGCATCGCCACGGGCCGCGATCTCGCGCAGGCTTGCCGCGAGCAGTACTCCCGCCGCACATCCTTCATTCTTTGGGTGCTGTGCGAAATCGCCATTGCCGCTTGCGATCTCGCTGAAGTTCTGGGCTCCGCCGTTGCGCTGAAACTTTTGTTCGGCTTGCCGCTTCTGGCCGGCGTGCTGATCACCGCGCTCGACGTGCTCATCGTCCTGGCGCTGCAAGGGCGCGGCTTCCGGCTGATCGAAGCGTTCGTAATCACTCTGATCGCCAGCATCGCCGCCTGCTTCGCCTACGAAATTTTCTTCGCGCAGCCTCTGTGGCGCGAAGCCGCGCAGGGCCTCATTCCGCGCACCGAAATTCTCCGCAATCGCGAGATGTTGTACATCGCCATCGGGATCCTTGGCGCCACGGTGATGCCCCACAATCTTTATCTCCACTCCAGCATTGTGCAGACGCGCGCATTCGGCGCTTCCGTTCGAGACCGCCGCGAAGCGCTGCGTTACGCTGTATTCGACTCCACGCTCGCGCTCGGCTTCGCGCTGTTCGTGAATGCCGCCATTCTCATCCTCGGCGCAGCCGCCTTCCATACGCGCGGTCTTCACGACGTCGCCGAAATCGCCGATGCGTACAAGCTCCTCAGCCCCGTTCTCGGCGCCAGCTTCGCCAGCACGCTCTTCGCTTGCGCGCTCCTGGCCTCCGGGCAAAACTCCACGCTCACCGGAACTCTGGCCGGACAAATCGTGATGGAAGGCTTTCTCGATATACGACTCAAGCCCTGGTTGCGGCGCCTGATCACGCGGGCCATCGCCATCATCCCTGCGGTCCTGGTGATCGGCATCGCCGGCGAGGGCAAAGTCACCTCGCTGCTCATCCTCAGCCAGGTCGTTCTGAGCTTTCAGTTGCCGTTCGCCGTCATTCCACTCATTCAGTTCACCAGCAGCCGCGCCAAGATGGGTGAATTCGTAAATTCGAAGCTCACATCGGTCATCGCCTGGACCGTGGCCGCCGTCATCCTCTTCTTCAACGCCGAACTGCTTTGGCTGACCTTGCGCGCCTAGCTGTACCGTTCGAAACTCTTTGGCGTCATCACCTTTCATGCTGGTGGTCCATATGCGAAAATTTCCCCACCTCTCATGGCGACCGGCGCACCGCAAAACCTTAAAGCACGCAAGTTTCTTTTTGCGCTTCTGCTTATCGTCATCGCGGTGGCCGTCATCTACACCATCCTCCAAAATCGCCCGTGGACCGTCCCCGAAGAAGCCAAGCAACGCAAGAATCCTCTAACCAGCTCCGACGCCATCCGGCAATCTATTCGCCCGCTTTATAACGACAAATGCGCTTCCTGCCACGGCAACTCCGGTAAAGGTGACGGTCACGACGCTACGTTGTACGACCCTGCGCCAACAAACTTCGCCGACGCGAAACGGATGAGCGCCGTAACCGATGGAGAACTCTTCTTCAAACTTAGCGAGGGCCGCAAACCCATGCCTTCCTTCAAAAAGCGCCTTACCGAAGACCAGCGCTGGCGGCTGATTCTCCTACTGCGTTCCTTCGCAGAGCCGCCCTCAGACGTTCCAGACGCAAAATCGAGCGCAGCGCTCGGTACATCGATCCCGCAGCCATGAAATTTCTCTATTCAGATGTACGCTCGTTTTGGTCGTTGCAAGTGCGGAAATCCTGATTTTCGCGCATTCTGTGCGTTTACAGCGGGCCAAACCGCGGAGTGTCAAAACGGGAACAAATAGATTTCTCACATGAATCAAAATTAATTTTCCGTGACCTGCAACAACATCAAATCGCTCTATTTTTCTCCCGTATTCTTTGCGTTAGACAACTCAGTAATCTGCCCGCAAGATTGTTCCTGTAGATAGCACGGTTCGTAGCGCAGGCAAGTTAGACAAGAACCCCGAAGTTCTTTCGCTAGCCTCTCCGGTCAGCAACAGGACCGACCCCGTGACCTCGCGGTGAGAAACAGAAGTTTGGATGCTTACGGGCGAAGCCTGCCCATTTTCGAAGACTAACTCAAAGGAAGGTACGAAATGACATACTCTGAAAAAGCACAAAATCACAATTCCTTCAGCATGAGGATCGTGTTGTTCACGCTTCTCCTGGTCTGCGGGATCGCTGGCACCACGAACGCCCAGGATGTCGTAAAAGGCACATTCGCCCTTGACGCGGAGGCCCGCATTGGATCGACGGTTCTCCCCGCCGGACAATATACCCTGCTCGTTCAACCTCTGACTTCCATGACCGCTTCGGGCAGCCGCGTATTGGTGTTCGTGCGACCCGACAGCAAGAGCAGCCCGGTGGCATCCGTTTTTGCCATGGCTTCGCAGGAAGGCTGCGAAACTCGATCAGGACTCAAGCTCGTTTCCGACGGCACCGGGCTAGTCGCCCGCTCACTGTGCCTGGGAAAGCAGGGAATCATGATCGACTTCGACCTATCGCGATCGATCGAAACGCCGAAGATCAAGGCCACTGTAGCTGCAGTGCGACCGTAATTTCACGCTCGGTGTGTGGGGTGGGCGGGCTCCCATCAGGGCCCGTCCATTCCGTTTGCCCCTAACTTCGATTCGAGCCGTGCGGTCGCTACACGACGCAGGAATTGCCCGCTCTTGGACCTGTGTTCCTTCTTCCGGCCCGTGTAGAATAATCTTCCATAGTGGCTTCCCAATCCCGCATGTTCGAACCAGCGCCCTCCGGCGAACTTGTCGAAACTTCTCGACCCGTCGTCACGCTCCGCAACGCCTTCGCGCATCCTTTCGACTCCGCCATCGCCGCCGCGCGTACCTGCTACGCCAGCCGCCTGATCGGACCTGAAGAAATCACCGACAAGCAGCGGGTGAACATCGGCGCCGCCACTTTCTATAGCGGCCATCACACCGTCTATCAGCACGCGCATTTCGAATTCGGCCTGGAGAATGTCAGCCGCCAGTTCGTGTGGTCCTTTCTCCACGCCCATCCGTTCTACAACTCCGAACAGCAGAGCCAGCGTTACGTCCGGCTCAACCGCGCGCACGCCTACGTTCCCGCCGAATCGCTTTTTTTCAACGAAGGTAGCCGCGCTATCTACGAACGCTCCATCGCCCGTTCCTGGAATTACTATCGCGAGCTGTCTGCGCTCCTGGCTGGCGACGCCCGCGAAATTCTCAACGACATTTGGCACGTCGGCCCAATGTCGCACGTCAATCGCATCCAGAAAATTGAACGCTCTGCCGAGAAACGCTCCATTGAAATCGCGCGCTACGTTCTGCCGCTGGCCGCATTCACGACCATGGTGCACACCATTTCCGGGATCGTGTTGCACCGCCTCTGGCGTATGTGCTCGGCATCCGACACGCCTACTGAAGCGCGTGAAGTAATCGGCCAGATGGTGGCCGTGGCCCGCGACATCGATCCGCAATTTTTCGAACGTTTCGGCACCGAGCCGCTGGAAGAATTACCCGAGTGGGCCAACCGCTCTGCGGTTGCGCGTGAAGAAGATCACTCAGCTCAATCGAATGGTTCGGGCGCAGCAATGTCAACCGGCGAAGCCTTCGCTCGCGAATTCGACGCCAAGCTCGGCGGCAAGACCTCCAAGCTCGTCGACTATTCACCAAACGCGCCCCGCATCGCCGCCGAGGCCTATCGCGCCGTCCTCGGCCAAACCGAATCCCAGTGCAGCGACGCTGAAGCCATCGACCGCCTGCTCAACCCGGCGCGCAATCTCTACCGCCTTGAGACTCTCGAGGTCGGCGTCCACGCGCCCGCCATGCGCGCTCTCCAGCACGCCAACTACACCTTCGCGAAAAAAATCAGCCACACCGCTGACAGCCAGGACCAGCGCCACCGCATGGTCCCCGGCTCGCGCCCGCTCCTCACGCTCTCCGACACCCGCGAGCCCGACTACATCACGCCCATGCTGCTCGACAACAACCCACGCGCCAAAGAAATCTACGAGCGCGCCATGCACGATGCCTGGCAAGCCAAAAACGAGCTTCTCGACAGGGGTGTCCCGACCGAAATCGCTCTCTACGTTCTTCCCAACGCCAAAGCGATCCGTCTCGTCGAGTCCGGCTCGCTCCTCCACCTGCTCCACAAATGGACCATGCGCACCTGCTTCAACGCCCAGGAAGAAATCTACCGCGCCTCTATGGACGAACTCGAGCAACTCCGCGAAGTTCATCCGCAATTCGCCCACTACGTAGGCCCGCCCTGCTACGTGCGCGCCGGAATCACCACGCCGATCTGCACTGAAGGCTCGCACTTCTGCGGCGTAAAGGTGTGGCTCGACTTCCCCAACGTAACCCGCCGCATCTGACGCCTGAACGTCGGAGTCTTCTTCATCTTCAGCATGGCCAGCCCGCGATGATCGCTTCTTACCCGGCCTGAGAAAGCGAACCCGCCCCCCTGATGGAATGCATCGCTGTAATTCCGAAAATAATTCTGTGTACCCATAATAGATGTATATGCATCTATCCGCATATGAGCACACCGACTCTGCCGATCCTCCCATGCATGTGCGGCAGCTTCCGCCGCACCTCCCGCGCTCTCACCCAGCTCTACGAGGAGGCGCTTCGCCCGCTGGGATTGCGCGCTAGCCAGTTCAGCATCCTGCAAGCCCTCTCGCTCGCTGGGGAAATCTCCCAGGGACAGCTGGGCGAAATACTCGCGATGGACAGCACCAGCCTGACCAGAACGCTCGCAATCATGATCCGGCGGCTCTGGATCGCGGAGCGCCGTGGGGAAGATAGGCGAAAACGATGGCTGCGCCTGACCGGCGCCGGGGAACGCAAACTCGGCGGCGCATTACCCACGTGGGAGAAAGTTCAATCGCGCCTGCGCGGCCAGTTGGGGGAGCAGGCTTGGAACAATCTTCTCCGGCTCACACAACAAATGACAAGCATGGTTACGACTCAAGGAGAATCGCTATGAAGAACTACGGCAAACTCACCACGGGGATCATTGTAGTTTGGTTTCTATTCGCTCTGTCCGCGTCAGCCCTACATCTGTTCCGGAACGATGCGAACCGCATCGGTATTGCCGTCGCGGTCGCAGCGGTGACGCCGATTGTTATCTTCTCGTTTTGGTTTGCGGCGTCGGAGAGCTTTCGACAGTTCGCGTTGTCTCTGAATCCCAGGATTCTGACGTCCGCGCAAGCCTGGAGAATTATCGGATTCACCTTCCTTCTATTGGAAGCTCACGCCGTCCTCCCGGCAATCTTTGCGTTACCCGCAGGCTATGGCGACATGGCCATCGGGGCCACCGCTGGCTTTGTGGCGTGGAAGCTCGCCGATCCCCGTCATCGCAACACCTTTATTCTCTGGCAACTGCTCGGAATCGCCGATCTCGTCACAGCCGTGGGCCTGGGCACAACCGCTACCCTGCTTGACCCACACGGACCTACGATGGTCCCCATGACCATCCTGCCGCTGAGCCTGATTCCAACATTCCTGGTGCCTCTGTTTTTAATTCTTCACGTAATTTGCATCGCGCAGGCAGGCAGCTGGAAAATCGCCTCAGCGCCGTCGCGTCGCGCCGTGGAATCCATCCAGCATCCCGCAGTCTAGACAAGCTTGCTTTTACGGCGCACACATCCTGCGCAGATCTGGCCGTCGAACCTTCAAAAACTACCCGCCATGGCAAGGGACGCGATCCGCTTGTGAGGTCGCAAGATTCAAGATACATTCCTCCCCAGAAAAGAGCGGTCAATTCGTGTCGCTGCCCTTTATGACCGCTCGTTCAACCTAGGTCGCAGGAGTTGCGGGTTTTTGAACCCGCGTGAGTGACCGCCCAACCAGATCGTGCGCGTTGCGGAGTTACGCCATGAAATATTGTCTCGGAATCATCCCGGGTCTTCTGCTGGGTATCGGAATGATGTCCGTGCCGAACCCGCCGCCTGCCTCGCACGCTTCTCCTGGTGAAGCATCGCCCGCGAAATCTCTGGGCGCCGCTGCACAGTCCGCAAGCGACCCGGCGCTTCGCTATATTCCCGCCTCCACCGTCAAGGTCGAACAACTTCTCGGCGAAGAAGACAAGCAATTGCATCAACCGACGCTTAGCCGAACCTTCACACGCTACGCCATCGAAGGCACCGACCTCGGCAGTTCCTTCGAGCACGATGGCCGCGTGTATTTTCTCTTTGGCGACACCGTGGGGCGGTTGCGCCGTGCGCTCGACACGATCGCCACAACCGATGCGCGCGATCCAGAGGCTGGCGTTCGATTGGATTTCCTCACGTCCGGCAGCGACTACTTAACGATCCAGCCGCCGGGGATCAGCATGGGGCCGTTTGAGGTCCCGGTCGCGGGACTCAGCCTCAACGGCCAGATGTACGTAGCTGTCTCCACAAATCACTCCGAGGACCGCTCCACGGATCGTTCCGTCTTGACGAAGTTCACTCCGCCGGCAAAATTCCAACCGCTGCGCACCATCTCTCAACTTCCGGACGGACACTTCGTCAAGATGTCCGTGCACACCGAGCCGGGGCCGGTCGCCGGACTCCCTCTCGGCGGACCCTTCATCCTCGTCTGGGGCACAGGTCCGTACCGTCGCAGCGATGCGTATCTCTCCATCGTCCCAGTGGCGGAGTTTGAAAGCGGCAAGGGAACGCGTTATTTCGTGGGCTTGGATCCCGCCGGTGCGCCAAAGTGGAGCGAAACGGAATCCGCCGCTATCCCCATCGTCCGAAACGGCACTATGGGCGATCTCTCGGTGACCTGGTGCAAGGACCTTAACCTCTGGCTGATGACCTACGACAGTCGCGATCCCGCACCTCGCGGCATTTTGTTCTCGTATTCCCGCACACCGTGGGGCCCATGGAGCGAGCCGCAAATCATCTTCAACGCCATGCGAGACGGCGCTCTCGGCAAGTTCATCCACAATCCTCAGGCAAACCCCGACGATGGTCTTGCCGGACCCGTGATCGGAAAAGGCCAGGCCAACCCACAGGCGGTGCACGGAGGCGCCTACGCGCCGTACGTCGTGGAGCGTTGGACCAAGGTCCAGGGACCCGAACTCACCATTTACTACGTGCTGTCCACGTGGAATCCCTATGTCGTGGTGCTGATGAAATCGCGCCTGCACGTCGAATAACGCGCGCGAGGAAATCCGCATTCTCCGACTGCCGAGTCGCGACGCCTAGGATCTCCACCGCAGCGTGACCGGACCGCTCATCGGGTGCGCGACGGACGCTCCAGTTCGGCGTGATTCCAGCAAGTTCGCTTTCAGCGCGAAGTACCACTTCGCCGGGCGGTCCGCATCGTCGATCAGCATCAAGTGCGGATTGTGTTTCAACCCCTCGGATTGCTGGATCATCGTTTCCTGATCCTGCCGCAGAAACGTCTTCCCGAACATCCGGAAGATCGACACCGGCAGGAAGAAAAGATTCCACGCCGCGACGAAATCGATCCGGCACAAATCGCGCCGCACCGGAGTCACGGTTGTCTGGCTCGTGAACCAGAGCCTGCCGCTGCGAATCTCTTCCAGCCGCCGGTTCGGCAATATGAAATCGATGGTCGAGGTCACCGGCTCGCCGGTCATTTTCTTCAGCAATTGATAGGGCAAGCTGTTCGAACTAGGCGAGTGCGGACTCATCCGGAAACCATTTGGAATCGGCTCAAACTGTTTTTGCTTTTCGTGAATGCTGCCGCGGCTTCGCCAAAACCACGACTGGTGCACGAACGGCCCGTGCGCCGGATCCATCAAACCAATAATTCCGTGATCGACGTGTGCCGGCAAATCGCAAGCCAGGTGCGTGATCTTGTACTTCGCGCTGAAAGTCGCCAGCTTCGGCGCCGCCGGGACTGTTTCCCCGAACCGCGAGCCCGGCGCATGCATGAACACCCAGACGTACCCGTCGTGCTCTTCGCACGGATAGTGCCCTGCGAAAATACGATCGATCTTTAATTTGTCCTGGCTCGTCAGCGAAGGAATTTCGACGCATTGCCCGCTGCAGGCCTCGAAGCGCCACCCGTGGTAACTGCACTCCACGGTCTTCCCATCGAATCGTCCGTAAGAAAGAGGAATGCCGCGATGCGGGCACGAATCGCGCATTGCGAACGCTCTGCCGTCCGACGTTCGCCCCAAAACCAGCGGCACTTGCAGCAGCATCGCCGTCGCCAGCCGCCTGCCGACGATCTCGGTACTACGCACTGCCGGATACCAAAAATCCCAGAGAAAGCCGAGGTCATCCTCCATCTCGGGCTCGCCCGCCGCTGCGCCGTTCCCCTGCAAAATGGTGCGTGTCGCTTCGCTCATCTCTTCATTTCGGATTCGTCTTGCCTTGGCGCACTGGCAAAACCCTGCAGGGGCGGGCTTACCCCGCCCTTTATCAAGGAGCTAGATCGCTCGCCAGTTCAGGGGCATCGTAGTACACGCCAACGCATCTCAGCAACCGCGCTCAGGCGCCATCGTCAAACTTTGCTATATCCGTGACGCTTCGATCCGCATCAGAAGCATGCAGAACGTATTCCCGAGATAAGAATAGAATAGCCGCCAACATGATTAAGCTCTTGGCCACGATATTCCGAGGCTTCTCCTTCGTCTTCGGCATCACCGCGCCGGAGCCGGGGCAGGACGAACGCCCGTTCGTATTCCTCTGGCTCGGAATCATCGCGGTCGTCATTGCATTCGGCGTGGTCCTGTTCTACGCAATCTCGCATCTGCATGTAGCGTAAGCAATTACAGGGTTGAAGCGCAGCAACCGCCCCGCGCATCCAATTGCGTGTTCCCCGATTCGAGAGTATTCTTTAAGTAGAGACTGTCGATGTACGCCGCCTTCTATTAGCTAATCAACGCTCCGCTCGCCGCAACGTCGAGCGCGTCCTGCTTTTCGCCAATCACTAGTCACCAATCACCAGTCACTCTATTGAGGTTCTCCTATGGCCGCATTGACGTTTACCGAAAAATTGAATCAGCTGGGCGCTCGCTACGACGAACTGACGCAGCAACTTTCGACGGCGGAGCTCGTCTCGGATTCTTCGAAGTTCCAAAAGGTCGCCAAGCAACACGCCGAACTCGAGCAAATCGTCGAAAAGCACCGCGAATTCAAGCAGATCGAAAAAGATCTGGCGGGCGCGCACCAGATGTTCCTGGAATCCGAAGACGCCGAAATGAAACAGATGGCCCACGAAGAAGAGAAACAGCTCACCGCGCGCAAGGAAGACGTCGAGCGCGATCTGAAGCTCCTCCTCCTGCCCAAGGATCCCAACGACGACAAGAGCGTCATCGTCGAAATTCGCGCCGGCACCGGCGGGGATGAAGCCGCGCTCTTCGCCGGCGAGCTGTTCCGCATGTATTCGCGCTACGCGGAAACGCAAGGCTGGAAAGTGGAAGTGCTCGAGAGCTCTCCGTCGTCGCTGGGCGGACTGAAAGAAATCGTCGCCGCCATTCAGGGCAACAAGGTCTATTCCAAGCTGAAGTATGAGAGCGGCGTGCACCGCGTCCAGCGCGTCCCCGCCACAGAAACGCAAGGCCGCATCCACACTTCCGCTGCTACGGTTGCAGTGCTTCCGGAAGCCGACGACATCGACATCAAGATCGAAGCAAAAGATCTGCGCATCGACACGTTTTGTTCTTCCGGTCCCGGCGGCCAGTCCGTCAACACCACCTATTCTGCGGTGCGCATCACGCACATTCCCAGCGGCCTCGTCGTTTCGCAACAGGACGAAAAATCGCAAATTAAGAATCGCGCCAAGGCCATGCGCGTCCTGCGCACCCGTCTCTACGAAATGGAAATGGAAAAACAGCAAGCCGCCATCGGCGCCGAGCGCCGCGGTCAGATCAAAACCGGAGACCGTTCGGAAAAAATCCGTACCTACAATTTCCCGCAAAATCGCGTCACCGATCACCGCATCGGATTGACCCTTCACCAACTGACCGATGTGATGGAAGGAAAGCTAGCCCCGCTAGTTGATGGCCTCGTATCTCACTACGAATCCGAGCGCCTCCAACAGGAGCTTTCCGTGGCGTGACGCCCAGCCTGCCTAGCACATCCGCCCGCGCCCACTATTTCGCCACCGATCATGTAGGCGCCGGGCTTCAGGCCGGCCAGCCATCCGCAATAAAAACCGATCGCCTGCCGGGATCGGACCAGGAAAACAAACCAAGCTTTCCACCTGAATGAACATGGACGCCCGCACCGCACTGAAAACCGGCATAGCGCAACTCCGTGAAGCATCCGTGCCTTCGTACACGCTGGCCGCTGAACTCCTACTCCTCCACGTCGCGAACCGAGACCGCACCTGGTTGTACGCCCATCCCGAAGAAAACCTGCCGGAAGAAACCGTAAATCGCTACCTCGCGCTAATCGCCCGCCGCGCCAACGGCGAACCCACGCAATACCTCACAGGCAAACAGGAATTCTGGGGCCTCGAATTCGAAGTAACTCCCGCCGTCCTGATCCCTCGCCCGGAAACCGAACACATCATCGAAGTTGCCCTCGACCGTCTCGCCCTCCGCGAACTCCGCGCCAGCCGCCCGCAAAAAACCATCGGCGAAAACCTGCAAATCACCGACGTCGGCACAGGCTCCGGCTGTATCGCCATAGCCCTGGCGAAGGAACTGCCGAAAGCGAAATTTGTCGCCACAGATATTTCCCCAGCCGCATTAGAAGTCGCCCGTCGTAACGCGAGGCGTCTCGGTGTCGCGGATCGCATCGAATTCGTCGAAGCGAACCTGCTCGACAAAGCAACCCGAGCAATCCGCTCAGACCGAGTAGGGGCGCAGCGCGCTGCTCCCGAACTCGGCACGATCGCAAATATTGAGGCGCTACCCCCAGCCGGAAGCGATCCGATCAACCAGTCATCAATCACCAGTCACCAGTCACCGCCTTTCGACCTGATCGTCAGCAATCCCCCCTACATCGGCCGCCGCGAAGCCCCGACGCTAGCGCGCGAAGTGCGTGACCACGAACCGCACCAAGCGCTGTTCGGCGGCGAAGAGGGCTACGAACTCTACGCCGACCTGATTGCCCAATCCGCGAAGCATCTCAAGCCGACGGGAATCCTGGTCATCGAACTCGGCCACGACACTCTTGCAGCCGTGCAGCCTCTTCTTGACGCCACCAACTGGATCAATGTCGGCGTCACCAACGACCTGGCAGGCATTCCCCGCGTCATCGCCGCCGAACGAAAGTAACAACATGATTCGCGCTCGTGCGTCGTCTAAACCTCTCTGCAGGGGGCGGCTACAGCGATTGGCAGCGTGAAGAATCGGGCGTAGGCTAGGCGGATGCCGGAGCTGGCGCGGTTTCGGGCGATTCATGGGCCCGTGGACGAGCACGGGCTTGCTGCTACAGCTTCGATTCTGCACGTGGACATGGATGCGTTTTTTGTTTCGGTGGAATTGCTGGAGCGGCCGGAACTGCGCGGCAAGGCGGTGATCGTCGGCGGCGGACCGAACCAGCGCGGCGTGGTGACCTCGGCGAGTTACGAAGCGCGAAAATTCGGCGTCCATTCTGCGATGCCGCTGCGAACCGCCGGCAAGCTTTGCCCCCACGGCATTTTTCTCGACGGACATCATCAAAAATATGGAGAGTGGAGCGACCGCATCGCGACGATCCTGGCCAAATTCTCGCCGATCGTAGAGATGGTTTCGATCGACGAGGCCTACCTCGACCTTGCAGGCACGGAACGTTTGCATGGCCCGCCCCTGGCCGCAACCGACAAGCTATTGCGCATGATTACCGCTACCACCGGCCTGCCCTGCTCCGGCGGGCTGGCTGCTACGCGGCTGGTGGCAAAGGTGGCTTCGGAGCAGGCCAAGCCGCGCGGGCTGGTGTGGATCCCGCCTGGCAGCGAAGCGCATTTTCTGGCGCCGCTTCCAGTACGGAAAATTCCTGGCATCGGCGAAGTGACCGAGCGGGCGCTCCGGGCCCTGGGCCTTGAGACCGTTGGCCAGCTTGCGGACGTGCCGCAGGAAAAGCTCGAGAGAATATTTGGGCAGTGGGGCACGGCGCTATACCGCAAAGCTCGCGGCGGCGATTCCTACGAATTCGTCATCGACGCCGAACCAAAATCGATATCCCACAATCACACCTTCGGCGAAGACACAAACGACACGGAAGTGCTGGTCGCAATGCTCAGTCACCTTTCCCAGAAAGCCTGCAAACGCCTGCGCGAATCAGGGCTAGCCACGCGCACGTTGACCCTAACCATCCGCTACGTGGGCTTCGACACCTACACGCGCTCGAAAACCCTCGCCGAACCGACGCTTCTCGACAGCGACATCTTCGCCGTCTTCCAGACTCTCTTTCGCGAGCACCGCAACATGAAGCGCAAAATCCGCCTCCTCGGTGTAAGCCTCAGCGGTTTCTCGCACGGTGCGCAGCAACTCGACCTTCTGGAAGCCGAGCGCCGCGGCAAACTCGAAAAACTGACTCGCGCCGCCGACACCTTGCGCGACCGCTTCGGTTTCGACTCCGTAAAGTTCGGCGGCTCGCTGCGCTCCGACGGCCCGAAGCGCGACCCAGATGAGTCCTGAATCGGGTCTATACCGTATACTCTTCGACCATGAGTTCTGCCCCATCTCCCGTTGTTGTCCCGCCTCCTGAGCGGCGCTGGCCAAAAAGATTTCGCCGTACGCGCGGATTCTGGCAGCGTGTCAGCGAAGGCAAAGACCTCGACGATTTGTGGTCGCAGTTCACCGCCGACGCTCGCGCCAGCTACGGCTTCTACGGCAAGGATGTCAACTGGGAGGAAGTCGAAGCACTGCCCCACTGGCGCCGCCCGTTCTTCATCGCCAAACAATTCTTCTGGGCGCTGCTGATGAAACTGTCGCCGGCGCGTCGCGTGCTGCTGCTCGTGGCGCTGGCTCTATTTGTTTTGTCCAGTGGGCGTGTGCGCATCGACGACTTTGTACTGGACGCTAAGTTCGAGTGGTTCTCCGCGCTGCTCTTACTCCTGCTGCTTTCGCTGGAGCTGGCCGACAAAGTGATCATGAAGCGCGACCTGGAAATCGCCCGTGAAATCCAGACCTGGCTGGTGCCGTCGATCCCTCCAGGGGTGCCCGGCGGAGACATTGCGTTCGCGACGCGGCCGCAAAACTCGGTGGCCGGCGATTATTACGACGCCTTTTATCCGACAGTGAACGCCGCCGAGGGTGGAAAACTCATGTTGGTAATCGCCGACGTGGCGGGCAAGAGTGTTCCCGCAGCGCTGCTAATGGCCACGATGCAGGCGAGCCTGCGCACTGTCGCTGGCGAAGACGCGCCGCTGGATTCGCTCGTGCCGCGACTCAATCGCTATGCCTGCGCGTACAGCCTTGATGGGCGCCGCTTCACGACGGCAGTTCTAGCCCAGTACGAGCACGGCACCGGAGACCTTACGTACGTGAATGCGGGACACAATGCGCCCGTCTTGCGGCGAGCGAATGGCACGCTGGAGGAACTCGATAAAGGTGGATTACCGCTGGGCATCGAATCGGATGCGCCTTATGAAACAGGGCACACCTGTCTCCGCCCTGGCGATGTTTTGATTTTCTTCACCGATGGCTGCATCGAAGCCTTCAACGCGGCTGGCGAGGAGTTCGGAAGCCAGCGATGGCTGGCAGCGATTCGCGCTCTGCCAATCGGCACCGCGCAGGAGTCTCTGTCCTATCTGATGAGGCAGGTAGACCAATTTGTGGGCACCACGCGACAATCCGACGACATCACCTGCATGGTTTTCCGCCGTCAGTAAGCTCAACGGCTAGCTCACCGTTTTCGATACTAGCCCTCGAGACACAAGCTCTCTCCAAGGCTGACATTCGCTCTATCCTAGAACCATGCAACCGGAGCAAGATTGGCGCATAAACAATTGCAAAGACCTCAGAGGAATAGCTCTGCGCCGGAAAAAATACCGTGCACCCAGCAAACAGTGGGACCACGACCATTGCGCGGCGTGCTGGGCAAAGTTTGCAGACCTCGAAGGTCTAAAGACACTCCACGAGGGCTACGCGACCACCGCAGACTACAAGCTGGGAGCGGACTATGATTGGATTTGCCCGACGTGTTTCACCGAGTTGCGCGACGTTATGAATTGGACCGAAGTGAATTGAGAGCGTACAGCATTCCTTCGCGTTTTCTCATCTAATGAGTATGAAGAATCGG
>JBEKWY010000083.1:0-21567 GCA_049512575.1 Candidatus Acidiferrum sp. | reverse complement strand
GCAGCCTATTTTTATCGCCGGCAAGCGGGGCCCAAAGCCCGTGTCCTGATCCTCGACAACCATGACGATTTCGGCGGCCACGCCAAACGCAATGAGTTTCGTCCAGGCGGCCGTCTGCTGATCGGATATGGCGGGACGCAATCGATTGCCGGTCCGAAACTCTACAGCGCCGAGGCTAAAGCACTCTTCAGCGAATTGGGTATCGAAGTCGATCGCTTCGATAAATATTTCGACCGGAATTTTTTCACGTCGCGCGGCCTGAGCCATGGGATGTTTTTCGACAAAGAGACATTCGGCGTCGACCGCACCGTCGCCGGTATCGGCAAGCCATCCTGGCCTGAGTTTCTCGCCAAGACGCCGCTCTCGGAGCGAGCGCAGAAAGACCTCGCGAGACTCTATACCGAGAAGGTCGACTACCTTCCCGGCAAGACCTCCGCCGAGAAAAAGGTTTACTTGGCGCGGACCAGCTACAAAGACTTTCTCCTCCGCGACGTCAAGGTCGATCCAGACGTGATCCCATATTTCCAGGCGTCCACCTATGGGCTGTACGGTGTAGGCATCGATGCCGTTCCCGCCGGCGACTTGGCCGGCTTGAAAGGCCATCCCGGCTTTGGCGGCATGGATCTGTCGGGGCCATTGGGACCTGGGATCGGCCTGGAAGTCACCCGCCAAGACGACGAGCCATACATCTATCACTTCCCGGACGGCAACGCGTCTGTCGCGCGACTCCTGGTGCGCAGGCTCATCCCGGCTTCGGCGCCGGGCGGCACCATGGAAGACATCGTCCTCGCGAAAATGGACTATTCGAAACTCGATGCAGAATCTTCGCCCGTTCGCATCCGGCTGAACTCCACGGTGGTGAACGCCCGCAACGAAGGCCGAGCCGCGTCGGACAGGGAAGTGACGGTCACCTATGTTCGCGACGGTCAGGCCCACTCCGTCCGCGGGTCCGCCTGCGTGCTGGCCTGTTGGAACATGGTGATTCCGTTTCTGTGCCCAGAAATGACCGACGACCAGAAACAAGCATTGGCCTACGGCGTCAAGGTTCCCCTCGTCTACACCAACGTGCAGCTCCGCAATCGCACGGCGTTCGAAAAATTGAAACTTAGCGGCGCCGCTTGCCTGGGCAGTTTTTTCTCCAGCGTTGAGCTGGATTTTCCGGTAAGCCTCGGAGGTTACGAGTATTCCCGGAACGCAGCCGACCCTTGCCTCCTGCACATGCAGCATGTCCCGTGTTCTCCGGGACTTCCGGCCCGCGACCAGCAGCGAGTCGGGCGCACAAAGCTATTCACCACCACATTTGAAACCTTCGAGCGTAATATCCGCGATCAATTAAGCCGCATGCTGGGCCCCGGAGGCTTCGACCCTGCCCAAGACATTCAGGGCATTACCGTAAACCGCTGGCCCCATGGTTACGCCTACGAGTACAACTCTCTTTACGATCCCGAGTGGCCCCCCGGACAATCTCCCTGTGAAATCGGCCGCCAGCCGTTCGGCCGAATCCACATCGCCAATTCCGACGCAGGCGCGTTCGCCTACACCAACGAGGCCATCGACCAGGGCTATCGCGCGGTAACCGAAATCACAAGGAGCTCCCCGCCCGCGGCAAGTCCACCACCAACCGTGTCATCCTGAGGCTATCCGGCGAGGATAGCCGAAGGATCTCAACGTTAAGTTGACTTAATCGTTTCGAACGGCAAAGGAATCGGGCGAACCACCATGAAGAAGCGCAAGAAAAAAGTTCTGGACGTAGGTCAGGTCGCCCGTCGCCGCGCTCGAGAATCCGGTTTGGCCCCGGCCGGCACCCGCGTAATCGCCGACAAACGAACGCGCCCGCCAAAGCACAAGAAAAAAGCGCTCGAAGACGACACCAGCTTGTAAAAGAGGGGGCTTGTTCACCCTGGGCGACGAAGGGCCCCTCCCGGCGTCAAAGTCGGCGCATCCTGGACCGCCAGTTTCCATCTTGAACGGAATCCATTGGAATCATCCCCAATCCCGTTCGACCCCCATTTCAGCCCGTTCGCTGTTTTACCCTTGACATATCTACACGAACGGTTATACTGGCCATAGGAAAAATCGCGCCTCGCCGGCTCCGCACTAAGACCACCTTGAGTTTTCCGGACTAGGCTGACCAATCGAAGGAAGGACGGACGCGTCCGTCCTTCCTTCAATTTCAGTGCGCCCCTCGAGATTCGCGGAGATTGTGGAGGCATGAGACGTCGAGCGACGTCGAATAGTCGCTAAGTCCCATGGAATGTTGCGCTTTGCGTGAGCAGGTCCAGACCGGACCTAGTTTTTGGAACCTCACCCGGGCTTGTGCGCCGGGACCTTCTCGTCAGCACGGAATAAAGCGGCGGGAGCCATCCGTTTTCGCTCCGCGAGCGATGCCCCAATATCCTCTAAGCCTTTCTTATCGAAGCCCATACAGACTACCTTGACCGTTCCGTCCGGATCGATCAAAAAGACGGTCGGCACGTTCGTTAGTCCGTAAGCATTCGACGCGGGATACCCTTTCTCGTCGATCGCCATCGGAAATGTGACTCCGTACTCGGCAGCAAACCCCTTGGTAGCCTTGGCGTCATCCTGCGAAATGCCCAGAAATGTCGCCCCGTCAGCGCCGTAGCGCTTGTACAGCCGTTCCAAAAAGGGAAATGTGAACTGACACACGGGACACGATATCTTGAAGAACGCCGCAACGACGGGGCCCTTCTCCAATAAAGAGGGCAGTGAGTACGTCTGGCCATTGAGGTCTTTCAACGAAAAAGCGGGTGCCGTATTGCCTTGATTGATATGGGTCATCTCACCGTCCGAATGCAGAATGCGCGAAATCCACCGCGATAGCGCCATACCTTCAGTCTAACTTGGCGGGTCTTGTCAGGAAAGCTTCGCGGCTGAAAATGTGTCCGGCTAGTGGATCTGCCGCGTCTTGCGCTGCATGTAATCCATCAGCAGGTACTGTCCTAGCGTATATGGCGTCGTGAAATAGGCTTTTCCGCGACACATCTCCGTGATTTTCTGCACGAAGTGCACCAGGCTGTAGTCGCTGGCGAGCATGAACGTATTGATCAGGATGCCCGCGCGCTTGCACTTGTTGACCTCTTCGAGCGTCTGGCCCACCACGAAGGGATCGAGGCCGAACGCATTTTTGTAGATGCGGCCGTCTTCCAGCGTCAAAGCGGACGGCTTGCCGTCGGTGATCATGATGATCTGCCGCATGTCTTTCTTCTGCCGCAGCAGAATGCGCTGGGCCAGGCGCAAACCCTCGCGCGTATTCGTGTAGTAGGGGCCAACCTGCACGCGAGCCAGTTCGCCGATGGGCACTTCCTCGGCGCTGTCGTGGAACAAAACCAGGCTCAGCGTGTCGCCCGGGTACTGGGTGCGAATCAGGTGTGACAACGCCATGGCCACGCGCTTGGCCGGCGTGAAGCGGTCCTCGCCATACAAAATCATGCTGTGGCTGCAATCGAGCAGCACGACCGTGGCGCACGAGCTGTGGTACTCGCACTGGTGCACCATCAAGTCGGAGTAGGTAATCTCGATCGGCACTTTCGCGCCATCACGCCGCACCGCGTTGAACAGCGTCTCGCTCACGTCCATGTTCAAAGTGTCGCCAAATTCGTACTGCCGCGAAACGCCGCTGGCTTCAATGCCCGTGGACAAATCGCGCGTATCGTGGCGCCCAAAACTGCTGCGCCCCAGCGAGCCGAGTAGATCCTGCAAAGTTTTGAAGCCGAGAAAATCGATGGTCTTGTCGGTGATCTCGAATCGCGCCTGGCTCTCGCGCTCTTGGGCCTGTCCTACTTGCCCGCGCGCGCTGGTTTGCGGAGGAGGCGTCACCTGCGGCGGCTGCTGCGGATTGATGTAGCCTTCTTCCGCCATGCGGTCCATCAATTTCTGGATCAACTCGCGAACCGCCTGGCTATCCTTGGCCGCTTGCGGATTGTTCAGCATCTCCCGCAGTTCATCGCTCATCGCGCCCTGCGGCAGCAAATCGCCTTCCTGCAGCGCCCGCAAAATGGCTTCCCGCAAAGCCTCCATTGACTTTTCCGGGTCCATCTCCGACACGCCGTAGAATTGCGACTCGAACCCACTCTGCAGGAAAAAATTGCCTAGCCGCTTAACCAGTTCTTCGAGGTCGACGGCATCGGCCGGCTCGCCGACATACTTTCCATAGCGAATGAATTTCATCGCAAGCCTTTCCGCATCATCTCACCGATTCGTCACTCGAACCGCTCAGTTGAACTGGCGTCGCGGCCGGTTCGGCGTTTCGCGTTCGCGAGGCTCGGGTTGTCGCGGCTTTTCGGCAAAATAACCGCGTTCTTCGGAACGGCCGATACGCCGGTGCGCCCACAAGCCCTCCAGAATCATTTCCGCGGCAGCCGCGGCAGCTCCGGCGTCCTTGCGATCGTTCACGTCCAGCTTGCCGATCTGGTCCATCAGGCCCTGGATTTTCGACAGTTGCTCGTAGCGCTCGGCCGTCGTCGCGAGTTCCGGCAGCTTCAATTCGCCGCCCAACTCAAACCACTGAATCACCGGTTGAAAGCTGACTTCACCGAAATGCTTGCTGAACACGCGGCCAACCGCCGCCCGAATCAATTCACGCGCAATCGTGTCGGCGCCCTTCAACTCGCCTTCGTATTCGAGTTCAAGCTTCCCGGTGATCGCCGGCATCGCGGCGTAAATATCCGCGACCCGCGCGATACCGCACTTCTCGCCGGTACGCGCGGCGCGCTGCTCGGCGCTGCTTACCGCGCTCTCCAGCGTGGTGATGGGAAGCCGCTGGCTCACGCCCGAGCGCCGATCGACGCGCTTGTCCTCGCGGGCCTGAAACGCGATCTCTTCCACAACCTCGCGAAGGTATTGCGGCACATCGACCTTTCGCTGCACGTCGCGTGCGACCCAGGCTTCCTGGTTCGTGACGGTCATGCCCTCCGCCACGGTAGCAGGATAGTGCGTGCGTATTTCTGCTCCGATGCGATCCTTCAGCGGAGTAATGATCTTCCCGCGCGCCGTATAGTCCTCCGGATTCGCGGTGAACACGAGGAGCACATCCAGCGGCAGCCGAAGTGGGTAGCCCTTAATCTGAATGTCGCCCTCTTGCATGATATTGAACAGGCCGACTTGAATCTTTCCGGCAAGATCGGGCAGCTCATTGATCGCAAAAATTCCGCGGTTCGCGCGCGGCAGCAAGCCGTAGTGAATGGTCAATTCGTCCGAGAGGTCGCGTCCTCCCCGCGCCGCGCGAATGGGATCGACGTCGCCAATAATATCCGCGATGGTCACGTCCGGCGTAGCCAGCTTTTCGACGTAGCGTTGATCGCGTGGCATCCAGGCGATCGGTGTGGCATCACCTTCCGCCGCGATTTTCTCCCGGCAAGCCCGGCAGATCGGGTTCAACGGGTTGTCGTTGATTTCGCATCCCGCCACCACCGGAATCTCGGCATCCAGCAATTGCGCCAACCCGCGCAAAATCCGGCTCTTGGCTTGCCCGCGCAATCCCAACAAAATGAAGTTGTGCCGCGACAGGATCGCGTTGACGATCTGCGGGATCACCGTGTCTTCGTATCCATGCACGCCGGGAAACAGCGGCTCGTTCTTCTCGATGGCGCGCAGCAAGTTACGGCGTAACTCGTTCTTTACCGAAATCGACGTGGTTCTCGCATCAAAGTCCGGTATGTTGCGCAACTCACCTAGCGTTCGCGGCTTCGGAGTTCCAGGTCGCGACTGTAACGATATGCTTGCTGTCATCAGGTCCCCGTTTTGCGAGACGATTGCTCGTCCCGCCGAAAATCTAATTCAATCCGTGTACATCTCCCTCCGCGTTCTGGCGCAACATCTCTATCTTCTGTAGATGCGGCGCCCACTCGCGAAGGTGCGTCACCAGCCGCTCTTGCCGATCCGCTTCCGATCGCAACTCCAGCACCTTCTGCTTCCACATCAGATCCATGGGCAGGGTGCCCGCCACAACGTACGACAGGGCTTGCGGCTCGGCGCCTTGCACATTCTTGGGATAGTCGCCGTACACAATCGTGTGGCAAACCTCATAGAGCTCGACGAGCTTTCGCCGCACATCGGGGTCAACAGGCCGGTCCCGATCGTCGAGATAGTCGACCGCGCCTTCCAGTAAGACATCGTCGCCGAACGCTTCGGCGTTCACCAGTTCCACGATGCGAAACGGCGCCCGGCCCACGGTGAGGATATCCATCCGTCCATCGTCGTATTGCTTTGCGACGTTCACGACTTCCGCCGTGCAGCCCACGCGCACCACGCCTTTTGGCAGCGACAGCAGCATTCCGAATTCACTCTTATTTTCGATGCATTCCTGAACCATCCGGCAGTATCGCGGCTCGAAGATATGCAGGGGAAGGTCGCCGCCGGGCAGAAGAACGACGTTCAGAGGGAAAAGCGGAATGCGTTCGGGACGCGTTGCTCCCATGAACTCATCATACCAGACGCCGCAAGAGGCAGTCGGCGCAAGCGCCGGATGCAGCAGAATGGTGGAGGCAACCTGGGTCTGACGATATTCTTGGGTGCCGCATCATTCGCCGTTAAGGGTGCGGACTTTTACGTTCCAAGCAGCGTTCGCTATCGCGCCGTAGACATGAATCGGGTCCTAGCCGATCTCCGAAAGCAAGGTCTCCATCTCCGACCGCGCGTGCGAATCGCCTTTACGGTCCGCCGCAGTAATTCCGGTGGTCAGCACCTGCCGAGCCTCCTCAGCCCGCGCCTCGCGCGAAAGCATCTGCGCGTACATCAGATACGCCGGCACGTAGTCGGCATTCCGGTGCAGCAATTCGCGAAAGTGCCCATCCGCCGCCCCTGTATCGCCGCCATTCATGCACTCCATAGCCAAACCATACCGCGAGAATGCGTCATCCGGCTTCTTCGCCACAAACTCTTCCAGCATCTGCCGCCGTGTTTTCTTTTGTTCGCTCATAAGCTGTTCCGTATTATACGTGCAGCACGGATCACACTAAAGCATGCTTTCGATCTATGGCTTGGCGGAGGTGGACTCTTGACCGACGAAGGAAAGCCGCTTGATCTATCGTCCAAGTCTTTTGATCAATTCGTGGACTTTTTTTTCCATCGAGAAGTCCTGCCCGATGAAGAACAGTTTGAGTGTTTTCTCACCGACCTCGAGGGGACTCGGTACGACGAGGCGGCTGCTTCCTCTCCCGCAGTAATTGTCAACTATATGACCAAGCTCTTCCTGGAATTCGGCCTCATCGCGCCCAGGTATTCCCTGGCCCAAATCAATCAGGGCATTTGGGGTATTTTTGGCCAGAATCTTCGACTCTACGAACTTTTGTGGGATTCGTCCGTACCGCTGGAGCAGCGCGAGCGCTGCGTTCGTTCGATGTTTTCAGTGTATTCGGATTTTGTCTCGAATTCCAAAGTCGAAGTCATGGAGAACTGCTTCTCTATGTGGTGGGACATGATTCTTCACGGTTTTTGGTTTCAGGTGAAGCTTTTTGAACGTCACATCAAAATGGGTGACGTATCCAAGCTGGATTCGGAATCGCGTCGCTTGCTTGATGTAATGTTTGAGACTTTAAAGCAGATTCTCGGCCTGCCTGACGAAAGAGTTCAAGGCTATGCGCTGCACGGACTAGGGCACCTCCACCATCCCGCCGTGCGCGAAACTGTGCAGGCATTCATCGATAAGCACAAGAGCGATCTCACGCCCCAAGGCCTGCAATGGCTTGAACAGTGCCGCGACGGGACCGTCATGTAGTTCGAGAGATTTGACGCCGAGCCAAGGCTGCGAGACACGAACGTGAGCGGCGCAAATCCGGCCTCGCGCTATGTTAGGAAAGGTTCACCGTAATCCGGGCTCCGCTAGGAAGAACCGCTAGCTGACGCCGCCAACCCAGATCGGCGTGCTCGTTGGCTGCGGGCTTCCGCCGGCGGGTTCTTCGGTGATCGCCAAAGCCTTGGTTTGCGCCATCACTTCCGGTGGATCGTCCACCATCTCTGTGATTTTCCCGTTCGCGTCGGGCCAGAACGTATGGGAAGGCATCGGCTTGGCGCCGGGAGCTTTGGGTATCAGCCACAACTGCAGAACCTTGTTGCCCTTGGGCATCGGCATTTTCTGGCCGGTGATGTAAATGCCCATCTGCGGATGCCACATGGCCTCAAGCATCGGCATGGTCTTATCGTTGGGCATGATGTCGATCTTCTTGGAGTCCGGGTCCGTCAGAATCCAAGCCTCATGCTTTGCCAACGTCAGTTCCTGGTCCAATTGTTCCCGCTGCTTCAGTTCAGCAGCTTCGCGCGCCTTCATATCTTGCACGGTGCTTTGCAGTTTTCGCGCATCCCAGGTGGAGTACACCGACAAGAACAGCAGAGCGGCCACACCGGCCCAGAGCCAAAGGGGAATCGATCTATCGGAAGACTTCATTTCGGTAATCTTCGCGGGCGCCGACTCGGCTCGCACCGTCCGGAGCAGCCGGGCCTTCAGTATTTCGGGAGGCTCCGCAGGCGGAGCGAGATAGGCAAGCTGGCTGACCAGCAAGCGCGCTTCCTCGAGCGCCGTGGCGCACTCCGGGCAGCCCGTGGCAAGGTGCGCTTCCAGCGCCGCCCGCTCGCTCGGATCAAGCGCACCGAGGGCGTACGCCTCGATCAGCTCCCGGAATTGGTCCCGTTCACTCACGATGCCGTTTGTAATCCTTCCTTCAAACGCAACAGTCCGTTCCTGATCCAACTCTTCACCGTGCCCAACGGTTCCTGCAAGGCACTGGCGATCTCGCTGTGACTTAAGCCTTCAAAGTAGGCCATCTCAATGGCCTTTTTCTGCGGGGCGCTGAGCGTTCCCATCAAGGAACGAACGCGTTCGGCGCGCCGCTTCTCGTCCAGAACCTTCTCGTATTGCGGGGCCTGCGCGATGGCCGGCATGTCTTCGGTCTGATCCTCGCGCCGGCGCTGCCGTTCACTTTTGAGTCGAAGATGGTCGAGCGCACGATTGCGCGCGAGGGTCAGCAGCCAGGGGACGAAGGGGCCGCGAGCGGACTGATATTGCCCGGCGTTGCGCCACAGGTGGAGGAAAACGTCCTGGACCACTTCCTCCGCGGTGGGTGCCTGCTGCACGATGCGCACCACCAGCGCATAAACAATGCGGCAATGCCGGTCGTAGAGCTCTTCGAATGCGCTCACGTCCCTGCGAAGAAACCTGTCCAGCAGCTTCGCGTCCGCGGACGCGTCATCGCCATACTTTGAGGTCATGGCCGCCAGAAACACAGGTTAAGCTTCTTTGTCTCCTGCAGAGATATACGTCAGCGCCGTTGGGCCGGATGAGTCTACCGCCTCAGGACCGCATACGCGAGAGTATTTGATTGGTCACCTTCAGGGATTGCTGCACGCATGCGCCGACTGAGGGACCGCTGAGGTAGTTGCCGGTGAGCCAGAGATTCGGAAAGTTCGCGCGTTGGGTTTCGATGGCGGCAAGGCGCTCCGCGTGGCCCAGGTTATATTGTGGCAGCGCGCGGGGATACATCGTGACGTTGGAGAAAGCTGGTTTTTGATTGATCGCCAGCAGCGGGGCGATCTCGCGGTGGACTAGAGCGGCCAGTTCGGCGGATTGCAGGCTCATTGCCGCCGGGTCGGTGGCGCCGCCTACGAAACTCGTCAGCAGAACATGCCCATCCGGCGCGCGGCCGGGAAACAGAGAGGAATTCCAAACGGTGCCGAGGACCCGTAGTCCTGCGGAGCGCGGCACCAGGAAGCCGAAGCCGGTCAGCGGATGGCCGACGTCGGAGCGCCGGTAACCCAGCGACACAACCGCGACTGCCGCGTATTCCACGGCTCCCAGTAACGACTCGAAACTTGGCGTCAGCTCGCGAAGGAGGTTCGCGGCCGCATCGGTGGGTGTTGCGATCACCACGTCGTCCGCGAGGATCGTTTCCTCCTTTTGCGCTTGGAGCGTCACTTGGAAGGAAGCACCGGCGATATTGCGAATCGGCTCATGGGAGGTCGTGTTGACGCCTGCAGGGGCGCTTCGAGGCTCAGTGTAAACAGGAGTGCCTGTGCTACGGATGCGAGTCACGCGAGCGTTCAACCGAAGTGCATCACCAAGTCGCGCAGAAAGCGCGCGGGTGAGAGCTTCCGTGCCATCGCGAAAACTCAGCAGAGTCGGCCGCTGTCGAGGCTCTTTGCCGGACCTCGCCATCATGCCGCGGATGACGCTGCCTTTCCGCTTCTCCGCGTCATACAACATCGGAAATGAGCTCCGCAGGCTGAGCCGCTCCGGGTCGCCCGCATACACGCCCGAAACGAAGGGACCTACGAGCCGGTCGAGTAATTCCGCCGAGAATTTCCGGCGCACGAAAGCCGCTACGGATTCATCCTGTTCGGGAGTATGGCTCTTGCCGAACACGTCGCGAGCGATGGCCCATTTCGTTCGTGCGCTTACCAAATCAGAGGCGAGGAATGCAGGCGGGCTCAGCGGAACCTGGTTCAGTAAGCCACCAATGAGCACGTAGCGCGGGGCGTGCGGCGACGCCTTTACGAGTTCGCCTTCGATGCCGAGTTCGGCACACAGCGCGAGCAAAGATCCCGTGCCGCTAAAACTCTGCGGGCCGAGTTCGAGCAGGTATCCGTCACGCCGCTCGGAATGAATCGAACCACCGGGGCGAGCACACGCTTCCACAACCAGCGCGTCCACTCCCGCTTTGCGCAGCGCGTGCGCGCACACCAAGCCCGAAATTCCTGCGCCTACGATCAGCGCTGGAACGTGCAGCGTCACGCCGCAACCTCGTGGCTCTCCATATCAGAGTGTTTTCGAGAACAAAGGCTTGGCAGCAAGTTGCTGCTTTTCCAGATAAGGATCAAAGACCATCGCCAGATTGCGAATGAAGATGCGGCCCAGCCAGGTGGTGCGAATCTCGCCGCGCTCCAGCAGAACGAGGCCATCTTGCCGCGAAGGCTCCAGGAGCCGCAGTTCGTCAGCAAAGTATTCGTCGAAGTCGATGCCAAATTCCCGAGAAATCTCATCCTTAATCACGATGGTGTGGCACAGCAGCCGGCTGATGACCGCGCGACGCAGGCGGTCGTCGCCGGATAGATGATATCCGCGCATGGTGGCGATGCCGCGATCGGAGACGGCCTTTTCCCACGACGGCAGGTCGCGGTGGTTCTGCGCGTAAGCGTCCTGAATTCCACTGATGGCGGTGACGCCCATGCCGTAGAGATCCGCGCCCGCTTTCGTGGTGTAGCCCTGAAAATTGCGGTGCAGCGTGCGATTTTGCTGCGAGATGGCCAGTTCGTCGCCCGGTTTGGCGAAGTGATCCATGCCTATATAAAGGTAGCCGGCTTCGAGGAACTTCAGCATGCCGGTTCGGAAAATTTCAAACTTTTGCATGCCTTCCGGCAGGAATGCGGCAAACGCGCCTTGCTGCTTTTTCAGCCAGGGAACGTGCGCATAGCTGAACAGTGCAACGCGGTCGGGGGCCAGCTCTAGAATCTGCTCGACGGTGTGCCCGAAGCGTTCCGGCGTCTGGTGCGGCAAACCATAAATGAGATCGACGTTGATGCTGTCGAAGCCCAGCGCGCGTGCGGAGGAGATCAGGTCGCGGGTCAACTCAAACGGCTGGATCCTATTGATGGCTTTCTGCACGTCGGGATGAAAGTCCTGAATGCCCATGCTCAGCCGGTTGAATCCGAGTCTGCGCAACGTTTCCAGGTGGGCGCGCGACGTGACCCGCGGATCGACTTCGATTCCGATTTCCGCATCGGGTGCGAAGTGGAAGCCTTCCCGCGCGGCGCCGAACAAATCTTCGATTTGCGCTGGCGTGAGATAGGTGGGCGTTCCGCCGCCCCAGTGGAACTGGACCACCGAGCGCTCTTTCGAGACGCTGCGGCTGACGCGCTCGAGCTCGCGTTTCAAGACGCCAAGGTAGGGTGGCGCCACGGATTTATCTTTTTGGATGATGACGTTGCAGGCGCAGAACAAGCACAAGCTCTCGCAAAAGGGAATATGCATGTACAGCGAGACCGGCGCTCGTGCGAGATCGGATTTTTCGTGCACGCGCTCGAGATCGTCCGGTCCGAACGCGTCGTTCCAGACGGGGGCCGTCGGATAGCTGGTGTAGCGCGGGCCAGGCCGATTGTATTTGGCGAGAAACTCCTCGCTGACGCGAAGCTCGTCGGCCATCTGCTCCGTAGTTGGATTGGTGGTCGTCACCGTCTTCAGTTCTCAACCCGCTGGAACCGCGGACCTGGTCTCCGCCAATTCGGCGCGCTGCCCAGTTTCGATGAAAAGCTGCGCATTCTCGACTGGCGTACCTTGCAAAATTCCATGACCCAGATTGAGGATGTGTCCGACGCCACCGAGAGCCGCCGCCGTATCCAAAGTCGCCCGGCGAATCTTCTCCGGTGGACCAAACAGCACCGCGGGATCGACATTGCCCTGCAACGCGATCCGTGGCCCCAAGGTCTCCCGCGCTTCCCGCAAATTGATGCGCCAATCCACGCTCAGAACGTCGGCGCCGGAACGCGCGATCGCGGGCAGCAGGTGATGCGAAGCTTTCGTGTAATAAATCACCGGAACTTCACCGGCGATCTGCGTAATGATTTCTCGCACCGCCGGAAGCGCGTAGGTTTCGTAGTCGGCGAGGCTGAGTTCGCCGCACCAGGTATCAAAAAGCTGCACGGCCGCCGCGCCCGCCGAAATCTGCGCTTTCAAGTATCCGACGGTGGCCTGGGTGATCTTGCACAACAAAGCCTCGAACGCATCGGGTTGGTGATACAACAGGCTCTTGACGGTCGCGAAGCCCTCTTTTGTCTTTCCTTCCACCATGTAGCAGGCGAGTGTCCAGGGAGCGCCCGCAAAACCCAGCACCGGCACGGTCGGCCCAACTTCGCGCACGATACGCCGGATGGCTTCCATCAAAAAGCCCGTTTCCGTCTCCGGATCGAAGATGCGCAGTTTTTCGATATCGGATTCGGAGCGCACGGGTTCCGGCAGGTTGGGGCCGGCGTCGCCCAGCTCCAGCTTTAGCCCCATGGCCTCCGCCGGAATCAAAATATCGGAGAACACGATGATGGCGTCAACGCCAAGCCTTCGAAAGGGCTGCATCGACACTTCCAGAGCCAGGTCCGGCGTCTTGCAAACTTCCAGAAACGCTCGCTTGGCCCGAATCTCCCGATACTCCGGCAGGTACCGCCCCGCCTGCCGCATCATCCACACCGGCAGGCGCGGCACCGCCTCTCCGCGGCATGCGCGCAAGAACAACTCTTTGCGATTCAGGGAGGTAGTCTGCAAACTCATGTTTCTTCCCAAGGAAGCATAACAAATCCCATCCGCCCGTGCTGCACCCTGTCCCACCGTACAGGGCGCCCAATACGGGCGACAATGCACTCCTCCTGGCCCATTAATCCGTGTCGATACGGCCACCAAACAGCTAAGCTATACTCAAGGATCGATGGTCGCGGTGCGACTCCGGAATATCCGCTGGTCGGCGCCCCCGGATGATGCGCCGCGGACAAGGCCCGATGCCTCACCTCTTCTTATATCTGACTGTGCTCGCCTATGCGCTAAGCTTTGGCTCCTACGTCCGTTTCCTGCGCACTGGCCGCGAAATTGCCGGCAGGCTTGGCACGATGTTCCTGGTTCTCGGACTGATCGCCCATTACTTCGCTCTGCTCGAGCGCTCCCGCGGACTGCACACCGTCCCCTATCACGATCTTTACGGTTCGATGTCACTGTTCGGCTGGCTTCTGGCTCTCACGTACCTTGGCCTCGAGTTCTATCATCGGCAGCGCTCTGTCGGTGCGTTCGTCCTGCCATTTATTCTGGTGTTCTTCCTGGCCGCCCATCTCGCGCCTGCCGACCGCCTCTCTCCGACGATCGCACATGGACCGGTCTTCGCTTTTCACGTAACGCTCAGCATATTGGCCTATGCCGCCTTTGCGCTCTCGTTTGTGCTCAGCCTGATTTTTCTGGTCGAAAATCGCCTCTTGCGCAATCGTCAGCTCAGCGAAGTCGTCTGGCGGCTACCCTCGCTCGAACTTCTCGAGCGTATGAGCCGCTCCAGCGTCCTGATCGGTCTCATTTCTATCGCCGTCGGCACGGTGCTCGGCTTCATCTGGGTCGACCGTCTTACCGGCCAATATTGGTACTACGACCCGAAGTATGTGATCACACTTCTGGTGCTCTTGCTTTACGCGGCCTATCTTCAGCTTTCGCGCACCACCACGTGGCGAGGCGCGCGAGCCTCGCGTCTTTGCATCTTCAATTTTGTGATTGTCGTGCTGAGCTTTACCGTTGTGAATCTCTATCTTTCGCACAGTCACCGGTACTTCTAAGGAGCGCGCGGGCAACGGAATGGAAATCGTCCTCGTCGGCTTGAATCATCGCACAGCGCCCGTGGAGGTGCGTGAGAAGGTGTCTTTCACGGCCGATCAGGCTCGCCGCGCTGCCGACGAGTTGCGCGCGAGGGGAATCCTGGACGAAACGCTGGTTCTCTCGACCTGCAATCGCAGCGAAGTCTACGGCGTTCCTCCGGAAACCTCGCACAATTGTCTTTCCGGGCTCGCCTCGTTTCTCAGCGAATTTCACTCTGTCGGCCCGGACATTCTCACCAGTTCGCTGTATCACCATTACGATCGCCACGCCGTCCGGCATCTTTTCCGCGTTTCCGCCGGACTGGACTCGATGCTTCTCGGTGAAGCCGAAATCCTCGGACAGGTTCGCGAAGCGTATCGTTCGGCGCACGAGCAAGGCGCGACCGGTCCCGTGCTCAATCGCTTGTTCCAAGGCGCGCTGGAAGTGGGCAAACGGGTTCGCACGGAAACGGAACTCGGCTCGCGGCCGATGTCTGTCGCGGCGGCCGGCGTGAAACTTGCCGAACGCATATTCGGCAAATTGAGCGGGCACAGCGCATTGGTCCTCGGCGCCGGCGCGGTCAGCGAGCAAGTCGTATCCACTCTGCGCGACCGCGGCATCACCGATCTGTTCGTCATGAATCGCTCGCGCGATCGCGCCGAAGAACTGGCGCAAAAATTCAACGGCAACGTCGTCGAGTGGGCCAGTTGGGAGACGGCGCTGCTGAAGCCTGACGTCGTCGTCTCTTCCATTTCTACCGACGAGCCGGTCCTGCCTCGCACCGTGCTTGAGGCCGCAATGAGCGCGCGCGGCAACCGCGCACTTTTCCTGATGGACCTCGGCATGCCCCGCAACATCGAAGCCGCAGCCTCGGACCTGTACAACCTTTATGTTTACAATTTGGATGATCTGAGCGGCATCGTGCAGCAAAATCGGCAGGCCCGCGAGGGGGAAGTCCCGCGCGCCGAAGCCATCGTCGAAGATCACGTCGGCAAGTTTCTTTCCTGGCAGGCGAGCGTGGAGCTCGTCGGACTGGTCTCGGCCTTGCGCGCCCGCCTGCGCGAAGAGCGCACGACCTTTCTTCACACGCGCCTCGCATCCGTGACACATCTCAGCCTCAAGGATCGCGAGCACATGGAAGTCCTGATGGATGAACTGCTCGAGAAACTACTGGTCGAGCCCGCCGAGCGCCTCCGCGGCGAACGCGAACTCCGCCGCAAAATCCAGAATGTCGAAGCCCTGCGCGATCTCTTTCTGTCCGATCGGGACAAGCGATGAAGCATCTCCGCATCGGCACCCGCGGAAGCGTCCTGGCAAAGTGGCAAGCCGATTTCGTACGCAAGCAAATTTTTCAGGCCACCGGCATCGACGGCGAAATCATCATTATCAAGACTTCCGGCGACAAGATGCAGCAATCGCCACTGTCACAAATCGGCGGGAAGGGAATTTTCATCAAGGAGCTCGAAGACGCCCTGCTGGAGGAATCGATCGACATCGCCGTCCACAGCGTGAAAGATATCCCCACCGATGTTCCATCGCGGCTGTCGTTTCCCGCAATCTGCCGCCGCGAAGATGTCCGCGACTGCCTGGTCTCCGGCAATGGCGCAACGCTAATGAACCTTCGCGAAGGCGCACGCGTCGGCACCGGCAGCCTTCGCCGCCAGGCACAACTCCGGCACATTCGCCCCGACCTCGACGTACGCGATCTTCGCGGCAACGTAGACACCCGGCTGCGCAAAGTGGAAGCCGGCGAGTACGATGCCGTGATGCTCGCCAAAGCCGGACTCGATCGTCTCGGCTGGTCGCATCGTATTAGCGAGACTCTTTCGCCTGAAGTCTGCATGCCTGCTGTGGGTCAAGGCGCCCTCGGTGTGGAATGCCGTGCGTCCGACGTTGAAACCGCGACCGCGCTCGAAAAGCTCGACGACGCCGAAACTCGCGCGGCGATCGTTGCCGAGCGCACGTTGCTCTCCGCACTTCAAGGCGGCTGCCAAGTCCCTCTCGGCGCCTGGGCCCGCATGGAACGCGACGAACTCGTTCTCGAAGCCTGCGTCTGTTCGATCGACGGCCTACAGTACGTCAAGCAGCGCGCTGCGGCTCCTCCCGATCAAGCCCGAGCCTTGGGCGGGCGCATGGCCCAACTTCTCATCGATGCAGGCGCGCAGAACATCCTCGAAGAAGTGAGTCGCCAACGTGGCTGATCCCTCCGCATCGTCGCGACCCGCACCGTCCGGGGCCGCGTCATCCTTGGCGGGCAAGCGCATCGTCATCACCCGCGCCGCGCTGCAAAGCTCCGAACTTTTTGAAAAGTTGCTGGAGCGCAGCGCCATCCCCGCTTCGCTGCCTCTGGTTTCGTTTTCCGCCCCGCAGGACTACGCTCCGCTCGATGCGGCACTGCGCAGGTGGCAGGAATTCGACTGGGTGCTCTTCACCAGCGCGAATGCCGTTGAATCCGTGGTCTCCCGAAGCGCCGCCACGAACATTTCCGTTCAACAAATGGACAATCGTCCCCGAATCGCGGCGGTGGGCCCAGCAACGAACGAGGAAGCGACGAGAGCCGGCCTGCTTGTGGACCACGTCGCCAAAACGCACTTGGGCGTCGCGCTCGCCGAAGAACTAGCCTCCGAACTCCAGAGCTCCTGTAGTGGCCGGTCTTCAGACCGGCCGTCCCAGAACGCGGCGAAAGAAAGCATCAACGCGAAACAGCACCAACGTGAAAAGTCCGTCTTCCTCCCCCGCAGCGACCGCGCCAACCCCGATCTTCCCGCCGCCCTGAGGCGCCTCGGTGCAAACGTGACCGAAGTCGTCGCGTACCGCACTCTCCCTCCCGCTAACGTCGATCGGGACCACGCCACCAAAATCATCGCGCGCGAAGCCGATGCGGCTCTTTTCTTTAGTCCGAGCGCCGTGAACAACCTCGCCGAGCTGATCGGCAAGGTATCCCTGGTCGGTCTGCAAAATAAAATGATCTTCGCCGCCGTGGGTCCAGTGACCGCCGCCGCGCTTCGCGAACAGGGAATCGAACGAATCATCACCGCGGCCGACACCACCGCGCAATCCATCATCGAGGCGTTAGAATCGCATTTCGCGAAACACAGCGCACACAAACCCATAGCAGGAGCCAAGCACGGATGAGTTTCCCAACCCATCGCCCGCGACGTCTTCGCCGCACCGAGGCCCTTCGCAATCTGGTCCGCGAAACACGCATCACCACTTCGGGCCTCATCTATCCGATGTTCGTCTGCCCTGGCTCCAACGTCCGCCAGGAAGTCAGCTCCATGCCCGGCGTCGCACAACAATCGGTCGATAAAATCGTCGAAGAATGCCGCGAAGTAGAATCCCTGGGCCTTCCCGGCGTAATTCTCTTCGGCATCCCCGAATCCAAAGACGCTACTGGCTCCAGCTCCACCGCGCAGCACGGTGAAGTCCAGCGCGCCGTCGAAGCGATCCGCAAAGCCAATCTCAATCTTATTGTCATCACCGACGTCTGCCTCTGCGAATACACCGACCACGGCCACTGCGGCGTAATCGAAAACGGCGAAGTGGCCAACGATGCCACGCTGGCAATCCTCGCGAACCAAGCTCTCTCCCACGCCCGCGCTGGCGCCGACATTGTCGCCCCGAGCGACATGATGGACGGCCGCGTAGCCGCGATCCGCAACAAACTCGACGACCACAAATTCGAGAATCTCCCGATCCTCGCCTACGCCGCCAAATACAGCTCCGCGTTCTATGGCCCGTTCCGCGAAGCCGCGCAATCCACGCCGCAATTCGGCGACCGCCGGAGCTATCAAATGGACCCCGCCAACGCGCGCGAAGCACTGAAAGAAGTGGCCCTCGATATCCAAGAAGGCGCCGACATGGTCATGGTCAAGCCCGCGCTGCCGTATCTCGATGTGGTCCGGCGCGTTCGCGAATGCTTCGACGTCCCGGTTGGGGCCTACAACGTCAGCGGCGAATACGCCATGGTGAAAGCCGCAGCAGCCAACGGCTGGCTCGACGAGCGCCGCACGGTGCTCGAAATCCTGACCGGCATCCAGCGTGCCGGCGCCGACATCGTCTTGACCTATCACGCCAAGGACATCGCGCGCTGGCTCCGTCCGTGATAATTTACCGATGACCGATATACAAAACGCGACGCCATGACCGCCACGCCTACGAAAACAAAAAACATCCGCCGACGCTCCCGTGAAATCTTCGAGCGCGCCGAGAAACTCCTGGTGGGTGGGGTAAACAGTCCCGTCCGCGCCTTCCGCTCCGTGGGCTGCGAGCCGCTGATCATTGACCGCGGTGAAGGCCAATATCTCTACGACGTCGACGGCAACAAACTCCTCGATTACGTCTGCTCCTGGGGCGCGATGCTCTTGGGTCATGCCAATCCTGCCGTCACCGCCGCGATCGCCGAGCAAGCCAAGCGCGGCACCAGCTATGGTGTAACCACCGAGCTCGAACTCGAACTGGCCACGCTGATCAATCGCACGATCCCCGCCCTGGAAAAAATACGCTTCGTCTCCAGCGGCACGGAAGCCACCATGAGCGCCGTCCGTCTCGCCCGCGGCGTTACCAAGCGCGACTACATCGTTAAATTCCGCGGGTGCTACCACGGTCACGCCGACAGCTTTCTCTCGGACGCCGGATCGGGTCTCGCAACGCTAAGCATCGCTGAATGCCCAGGTGTGCCCGAAGCCCTTGCGCAGCTAACCCTCAACGCCCCTTACAATAATCTCGAAGCTGTCAGTCATCTCTTCACCGAACACAAGGACAAGATCGCTGCGGTCATCGTCGAGCCCATCGCCGCCAACATGGGCGTAGTGCTCCCCGAGCCTGGTTTCCTCGCGGGGCTCCGCGATATCACGCGCAAAAACGGCGCGCTGCTGATCATCGACGAAGTCATCACCGGCTATCGGATTCACAACGGCGCGGTCCAGCAATTTCTCGGGGGCGAAGCAGACATTACGACGCTGGGCAAAATCATCGGAGGGGGCTTACCGGTAGCCGCCTACGGCGGATCCGCCGAACTCATGAATAATGTCGCGCCGCTAGGCCCCGTCTACCAGGCAGGCACGCTAGCGGGGAATCCGCTCGCCATGGCCGCGGGCATTGCCACGCTGAAACAGTTGTCCGTCGACGGCCTCTACCACCGCATCGCCGAACGAGCCGACCGTCTCGCCAGCGGCCTTCGCAAAGCCCTCGCAGACGCGAAAATCGCCGGCCAGGTCAATTCCACCGGCTCGCTCAGCACTCTCTTCTTCAGCGATGAGCCGGTCCGCGATTACGCCGGTGCGAAACGCTCAGACACCAAGCGCTACGCCCGTTTCTTTCGCGAAATGCTCGACCGCGGCATTTTTCTCGCGCCATCGCAGTTCGAGGCCGCCTTTGTCTCGACGGCCCACACGTCGCAGGATATTGAACGAACTATCGGCGCAGCCGACGATTCTCTTAAAGCCATGGCCGTCAGTAGCGACAAATAATCACCGAAAGGAACGCACTCACAAATGTCCGAAGGCATCGAACTGCCCGAACCGGAAGAACACGAAGAGCAAAGATTGCACCCGCTCACCATTCCTGTCTCGGTGACCATCTCCATCCTCGCGGTGCTCGGCGCCATCGTCACTCTGCTCGGCCACCGCGCCCACACCGAGGAGCTTCTGCTTCAGGCCAAAGCCAGCGATCAGTGGGGCTACTACCAGGCCAAAGATATCCGCCTCCACGAGATGGACGCCGTCGCCGACATGCTCGGCGCCCTCGCGCCGCATGAAAAAGAAGAGACTGCTGCTGTCCGCGAGAAGTATGTCAAGGAAGTCAAGCGCTACACCGAGGACAAAAACGGAATCAGGGAGAAGGCGGAAGAACTGGAAACTGAGCGCGACCTGGTAAGCCGCCGCGCCGATCGCTTCGATGCAGGCGAGGTCTTTCTGGAAATGGGCCTGGTGATTTGCTCCATCACCCTGCTGACCAAGAAGCGCTTCTTCTGGTTCAGCGGCATCGCGATCGGAGCCGTCGGCGTGGTTCTGGCCATCACCGGTTTCCTGCTCCACTAATTGCCGGGCCTACGGAAAATCGCCGCGTTCTAGTCTATTTCCGGGGGGCCGTGTTGCAGCTGGCGCCGGTAATCGGCGTCGTCGAAATGGCCTCGTGATTCGACGATGAGTCCATCCTCTCCGATCTTCCACACTTCGAAGCCGCTAATGCGAACCCGGTGACCCGCGCCGCCTGGTCCGGTATTGGTGCCGCTCAAGGTCCAATGATATACGGCACGATCACCCTGCACGACGATGTCGTCCATAACCACCTGCAGATCAGGGAACGCCGTCATGAACGCTCTAGCCGACGCGGCGATGGCTTTTCGCCCTTCCGCCGGAGCATCGGCATTGATGCTGAGCGAACCATCTCGCGTATAAAAGGCGGCGACGCTCACCGGATCGTGACTGCACCACGCCGCCGTGTATCGCTCAGCGAATTCTCGCAGCTCCGCAGCTCCAGGCATCATCCGCCGCTCTCCTGGCTCGACTTCGAATGCGCCGCGCGAATCTCCAAACCCGCTTTGCGAAGTCCCTCGATAAGGTGCTCGACCAGTCCCGGGTCCCACCACTTCTCCAACTCCTCGCGCGCGATAGTAGGAAAGTCGGGCCTCAGTGCGAGCAGACCATGCGCCGATTCCCGCGCCGCTTCTTCTTCGCCGAGCTGTCCATAGGCTGCTGTCAGTGCCAGATTCGTACGCCAGAATCCAGGCATGTTGACTTTGAGCGCGTAATCCAGCGCGCCACGGTAATCGCGCTGGCGATAAGCGTCGAAGAAAGAACCAAACCAATACCATCCGGGATGATGTGGGTTGAGCCGCCTGGCGCGTATCGCCAGAGCACAACCGCGTTCCCAGTCGCCGGCATAGGCGATCAGAAAACCCAGGTAAGCCGCGGTGAATCCGTCCATAGGGTTGAGCGCGATAGCGCGGTCCGCGGAGATCCGGAACGCCTGGAACTCCCGGCGAAAGAATTGCGCCGAGGCTAGCGCGTGGTAAGCGAGGTGATTCGAAGGCGCGATTTCGACAGCGCGCCGCGCGGCGGCCAGCGCGCGTCCCAGGGGATCAGGTCGCACGTTGAACCCATGTGTGTATTCTTCCCTCACCACCATCGACAGCATCGCCCACGCATCGGCATAACCTGGCGCTTGTTGGACTGCCCGTTCCAAGCCGGACCTCGATGCCGCGTGCTCCGCGGTGGACAGGCGCGGGAAGTGAGCGAAGCTTC
>JBEKWY010000082.1:0-21777 GCA_049512575.1 Candidatus Acidiferrum sp. | reverse complement strand
ACCGATTCCATGTACAAAACGATGCTCTGGGTTTCGGCATCTTCACCGAAAAACGAGATGAGATCCCCCCAACCTACGTCGAGCATCGATCCCGTCGAGACAATTGCGCTGAATCCGACCTGCTCGCGCGCGCTCCAATCCAGGATGGCTGTCAGCAACGCGCCGCTCTGACTGAGGAATGCCACCCTGCCGGGCCGCGCGATATCCCGCGCGAATGTAGCATTCAATCCCAGCCGCGGATTCATCATTCCCAGGCAGTTCGGCCCGACGACGCGCATCCGGCTGCCGCGAAGCTCCGCTTGAATACGGCGTTCCAGCTCCGCGCCATCCGGCCCCTTTTCCTTGAACCCTGCCGAGATAACGATGGCCGACCCGACGCCCGCGGCGACGCACTCACGAATCACATCGGGAACGGTCGGCGCGGGAGTCACAATTACCGCCAGGTCGACCTTTTCTGGCAAGTCCGTAATTTTCGCGTAGCAAGGAGTGCCAAGCACGGTTTTGCGAACAGGATTGATCGCGTACACCCGGCCGCGGAACGATCCCGAAAGCAGGTTCGCGAGCACCGTGCGGCCCACACTGCCTTCGCGCTCCGTAGCGCCGACAACCGCGACAGAGGCGGGCGAGAAAAAGCTCTGGAGAGCCGTTGGCGGATGGCCTGGGGCGGTCATTGTCGTGGCTGAAGTCGTCGTGGAGACGTCAATCATTCTGGTCCTCCGGAGCAATTAGCTTGCCGAAATGCGGCTGAGGCCAGCGACCCACGCATCCTGATGCGCCTCACTATACCGCCAGCCTCATTTTCGTACCAACGTGTACCGCGGATTGCCCACGTCAGAAGCGATAGGGGTCACAGCGGACGGTGATGCCCATCACAGCGTCAGTCTGCGCGTCGGGAATAACAATGGAGGTGAAGGAGGGCCACATTATGAACGCCACAGCCACTCGTACACGAATCGAACTAAAGAATGTGCTCTTCGCCACCGATTTATCGGATGCAGCCTCGGCTGCCATCCCCTACGCCAAGGAAATCGTGAAGAAGTATGGCGCGCAACTTTTCGTTCTCCACGTTCGGCCTCCCGCCGTAAACCCCATGACGCCGCCGCAGACGTGGGTCAACGTCGAAGAAGTCGCCAAGATTGAAGACGAACGGCAAAGGCGAAACCTCGCCGCTCAGTTCGGCGAAGAAAACGCCGAGATTCTTATCGAAGAAGGCGACGTGCAATCCGCAATGGAGTCAGCAATCCGCAACCACAAGATCGACCTCGTGGTGATTGGTACGCGAGGACGCTCGGGATTCAAAAAGTTCTTTCTGGGTTCGGTAGCGGAAGAAATTTTTCGGCAGGCCTCATGCCCCGTTTTGACCGTAGGGCCGCGTGCCGCGATGTCACTGATTCCCCATGCCAGCCCGCGCAAAATTCTTTTCGCGACAGATTTTAGCGCCGAATCGCACCAGGCTGCCGCCTATGCCATTTCGCTGGCGCAGGAGTTTCAAGCTACCCTGACGCTGGCCCATGTGGTCCATGGCCCCGGAGCCGGAGAACTGGTCAACGCCGCTCAGCTGGAAAGCCACTTTCGAACCCAGCTGCGTACCCTGGTGCCGGCCGAAGCGGAGATGTGGTGCAACGTCGAATACGTTGTGAGGGAAGGTGAAGCAGCGGAGACCATTCTCGACATGGCGAAAAACCGCAACGTCGATCTCATCATTTTGGGAGTGCGTCCCGAGGCTGGCTTCCCCGGAGCATCAACGCATCTGCCCATCGCGACCGCTCACAAAGTCGTAAGCCATGCGAATTGCCCTGTCCTGACGATTCGCCACTAGACCCCGCAATAACTTGCCGCGGGGCGGGTTCTCCGCCTCGCGGCATTTTTGTTTCCTGCGCACAGCAAGACACCTCAACCTGCCAAGTCTGTGGAAATCCACGCTCGCGAATGGCGATGCGAACTATCGTGGCGGCCGATACATGTATTCGTGATTACGCGCTGACGCGAAACGCGTCGGCCAGGTGAAGCTTGCGCAGCATCGAGCGCTTCTTTTCCTGATGGGATTGCATGCGTCGCAGGATGTCGTCGAGGATTCGCACCGCGGTTACGATGTAAGGTCCCTTGTTCAGCATGACGCATTCGGCACGCTCACCCATGGCCGCATCCGTAATCTCCGATCGAGAGGGAATGCCATTCTTCGCAAGCGATTCGAGCACCTGTGTGGCCCAGATCACGGGCACATGCGCTGCTTCGGAAATCCACAAAATCTCTTCTTGCACCTCTGCCAGCCGCTGATAG
The DNA here is from genome assembly GCA_049512575.1 of Candidatus Acidiferrum sp. Taxonomy (GTDB): domain Bacteria; phylum Acidobacteriota; class Terriglobia; order Acidiferrales; family UBA7541; genus Acidiferrum. The sequence goes on along the minus strand of JBEKWY010000082.1, from coordinate 19,497 downwards.
CCACACTCTACGGCCAAGTCTCCGCGCGCGATCATTACACCGACCGCGCGGCTGCGCATGGCCGCCAGCAGCAGGCGCGGCAATTGCTCAAAGCCTTCGCGAGTTTCGATCTTCAAAATGATTCCCAGCTTTTCACCAGCGCCCAACGCCGCCAGTCGCGACTGTAATTCCACTACATCGTTTTCCGTTCGTACGAAGGAATAGCCGACGATGTCGGCGTTCTTGACGACGAATCCAAGCACCTGCAAGTCTTCCTTCGTCAGTGAGGACAGGTTGAGGACGCTGTCGGGAACATTGATCCCTTTTTCGGCGCCGAGCTTTTCACCCGACGGTCGGGCCTGCGTGATCTCGACATTCACCTGCTCCGGCGCGACGCTTCGGATGACTCCGCCAATTTTGCCATCGTCGAGCCAGACGGGTTCGCCGGGTTTCACGGAGTCGAAAAATTCAGAAAGAGAAACGCCGATCTGCGCGGGACGCATCAGCCGGTTCTTGCCGTCGTATTCGGAGGGCTGACCGGGCTGCATCGATCGAGTCAGGACCAGCGTGTCGCCCAGTTTCAGCCGAAGGGTTTGCTCCTTCGGGGGAATCGCTCCCACGCGGGTGCGCCAGACGCGCGCAGCGCTATCGTTTTGTGTTGCTCTGCGGATCGAAAAGACCAGGCCCGGGATGATATACGCCGTTCGATTCGCTTCCGCCCACCGGCTGTTTCCCACAACTGCCGAGATGGTCATCCTGCGCGATGCTCTGCGGGCATCGGTGAAACGTATGCGATCTTTACGTTTCAGGCGCGCTAGCCACGCTGGGTTGACGGGAATGACAGCATCGGCCGTCTCGGGGGGCGCCTCCGGAGCGGAACTCGACGTGAGCCAAATCTTCGCCGGCGAAATCATGCGTCCAAGAGCGTCGCGTCGCGGGCGATACTTCAATGCAGCAGGGCCCGGCTGGACAGGTCCCGTGCGCAGCTTTGGCCCCGCTAGATCCATGGACACCTTGCAGCGGTTGCCCGTTTCCTTCTCCGCCCGGCGCAGGTTTGCGATCATCGCGGACCACTCCGCGGGGCCGTCATGCGCGCAGTTGATGCGCATGCAGTTCATGCCATGCGCCAAAAGGTCCCGAACCAGTTTGTAGTCGGTCGCCGCTTCCGGCGGCATGGTGACCATAATCCGGACAGTACGGCCTGCGGGAGCCGCTCCAAGCAGGGCCACGGTGTTTCGTTCCAGAAGGATCGCGCAATCATCCAGGCCCAGCGCACCGTTCGATGGCTGGGCGGAAATTTCATCACTGCCGGCTAGGCGGCCCAGCAGGTTGGCGACGGAGTGCAGAGCGCTCAGCACATGCGACTCTGTGCGACCCAGCGACGAGAGCCCCAGCGCCGCGAGTTGCGACTGCAGATGTCGTATGTCGTGCCGGCGCAGCGCCAGATAATGCATCAGATTTCTCGCGCTTGCGCTGTGATTCGAATGTATGTCGGCACATCCAGCCAGGCCCTTGGCTTCCAGCGCCAGCATCTCAGCGCGAAGAAGATTCAGCTTCGCGATGAGCTCTTGCAGCTGAGAATGATCTGCGCTTTGCATTTTGCGTTCGCCTGCTGGAAAACGCTTCTTCGGCAGGAGGCCAATGAAATCTTTCTCCGAGGAAAGCGGATTCGCTTGATTGTGCGTCATTCGCGTTACAGGCCAGTGAATGCCGGATTAAATGGGGCCCGGGCTGCGTCTTGCGATGAAGGCGCACTCCCGATGTCCACTCCCAGCGGGCAAGTTCTCCAGCGCAAAGACTTCCACTCAATACTTTCCAGCAGCACCTGTGTTGAATCCGCGGCATGCATCACCGCTTTTGGTGACGCGCGTCACAGCCTGCAGTGGGGTGGTCTCCCACAATGAGTCCGGAAGCCGAAATAGAGATTCAGCCGGCAACGAGTGACTGGGAACGCCAATCTCGCAATCGGCGGCCAGCGAATCGCCCTTCAGGAGAAGGTCTTTCCCAGCGGGCCTCGAGGCGCTCCTTGCTGTAGTCGTTCTGACATGGGTTTTGTGCTACATCTATTACCCACGGCGCGATGTTTGCGTGGGTTTCGAGGAAGGGGATTGATATGCGAATTGGAGAAATGAACGCGAAGGAATGCAGGGAAGTCCTAAAGCACGCTTCGATTGGAAGGCTCGGATGCTCGCGAGAGGATCAGCCTTATGTCGTACCGATCTATTTTGCGTATGAGCCGGATCATCTCTATGGATTTTCCACCGATGGACAAAAGATTGAATGGATGCGCGCGAATCCGAAAGTTTGTGTCGAGGTTGACGAGATTACGAATCACTTCCAGTGGACGAGCGTCGTCCTCACCGGCCGCTACCGTGAACTCCCGGATTCGCCCCGCTTTGCCGAGGAGCGCGAACAGGCCCGCAAGCTCCTGGAATCTCGCTCGCTCTGGTGGCAGACCGCTTTTGCATCCCGGCAGCTCAAGACCGGCGACGATTTCATTCCGCCGCTGTTCTACTGCATCGAGATCGACTCTATAACGGGCTATCGTGCTGCTCCCGACGCCGGCGAATCCGTGGTCGTTACCCCGACTCAAGCATCGTCGAGACTTACTTGATCCCCGATGCATGTGTGCACCAGGGTCGTTTGATCGGGACCCGAACGTCCTCGTCGTCGTTACCGGGCCACAGAAAGCCGCTCGCGTATTTGCTCAGACTTGTTCTGCTGGGCGTTTTGCTGCTTACCGCACGTGAAATCGCCGAATCCCAGACCGCGCAGCAAGCCCAGCCCGCCGGGAATGACGCGACCTCTAAATCCGCCCAACAGCTCTTCGTGAAATATTGTGCTTCCTGCCACGGAACCGATGGCAAAGGCAACGGTCCGGCCGCGACTGCGTTGAATCCGCCGCCACCCGATCTGACCACCTTAGCTCAACGCCACCATGGCAAGTACTCGCCGGGTTATGTCGGCGCTCTCTTAAAGTTTGGCAGGAGCCTGGCCGCACACGGGTCGGAAGACATGCCCGTGTGGGGATTGCGTTTCCGGGAGCTCGATCCGGTACACGACCCGACTGGGCAGCAGCACATCGACGAGATGGTTGCGTACATTCAGTCGCTTCAAGTGAAGTGAGGCCCAGGCGAGGCTATTTTGCTTGCAGGGACTTGAGGTAGTTCGACAGGTTCTTGATTCGCTGCGCGACTTCTGCTTTATCCAATCCGTTCGCCGCTTCGAATTCCGCTCCCCACACGGGCATCTCGGCAGGACCGTGCGCGGGGAGCGTCACGCCACTGAGCAGCACCTTGGATACATACACTTCTGGAAATTTGCCGCCGTGGCGCCGCGACAAGGTGCGCAGGTCCGGAGGTTCCCGGTACGGAGGAGGGAAGGGACCATTCCCCTTTAAGTCGTTTCCGTGGCATGTAGCGCAGTGTTGCCGATAGAGCTCAGCGCCGGACGGCGAGGTCGAAGCCGCCTCAGGAGCCTTCTGGGGAGGTTTTTCCTGGCTGGCGCACAGGCTAGCAATCAATCCTGACAAGACGCATGCTGTCAGAAACTTGGCGATCCGGACGGTCATTAAAGCCCTCGACTCGCTTACTCTCCATCGCCACGCCTCACGCACCGGCGATAAATCGACCCATGTCTAAACTGTGTCGCGGTATGTCGAAACGCTCTTTAATCAGTACGCCACACTCATCCCGGTATTCCAGCGTATACGAGCCGCAGCAGGTTCCGCATAACCAGAAATGCTGAACGGAGTGAAGGTTGGGCGGTTTCTCGCCGGCCGCATGATCCTTATGAAAGCGAAACAATCGGCCCTGCTCCGAATCGAACGGCGCGCGACATTCCGGATTTGCGCAGAACGAAAACATAAAACACCTCATCCCGTATTGCCTCTTGAACTCAATTCTTGTCGACGAATCTTGCCTGTACGTGCACCACTGGACGCTCGGAATCGCTCCAACTCTTCGACCGCGCCTCCGTTAGTTCTACGATCTCGGCCTTTAGCCATTTCGCCAGGGTCGCCTCGATCTCCTCCTGGGTTCCAGACCGGTACAGCGAATCCAGCGTTTCGCCGGTTTCGTTCAGCGGAATGTAGCGGCAGGGAAACTTCCGGTCACGCGCCTCCGCTGGCACCGCGTCGATCAGGGCGCATTCGCTGCATGGTCTTGGCGTCTTAGTGGGGTCAAGATTCACGCAGGTCAGCGAGTCCTGAAAGATGAATTGCGGCCGCCAAGCGGCCCGCACCGGGTGGCGGTATCCGCCCTTCTCCAAGAACTCCAATTCGGCCTTCAAAACCTCAAGCAGGTGCCGGTTGTGCGTCGTCATAAAAGACCCCTTGCACCGCAAGCGTTGCACAATACTGGGCCAGTGCGCCGTGACCTTGATCACCGTCGTCGGTGCGGGCCATCACCTCCGGCGACTCCGAGTGCTTCTAGGTGCATGATACAATTCGCCTCGTCTCCCGACTGCCAGTGTGGATATCGTGGCCGCGCGATGAACCATCAGGTCCACCCCGGCAAACTGAGGAACCCCGAATCGTGACTGGAGAAACGCCTGCCCCACTCCCCCCTGTCGACACCGGGGGTTTGTTTGAGAGACTTTTTGAATTCTCGCCGGATGCCATCGTTGTAACCAGCGCCGACGGTAAAATCGCGGAAGTCAACGCACAGGTGGAAAAGTTCTTCGGCTATGCTCGTTCGGAACTGCTAAATCAATCCATTGAGATTCTGGTTCCGGAGCGGTTCCGCGAAACACACCCAAAATACCGAGCTGACTATACTGCGCATCCCCGCGTGCGCACCATGGGAGCGGGCCTCGAATTGTACGGCCGCCGCAGAGATGGCAGCGAATTTCCCGTGGACATCATGTTGGGCCCAGTGGAAGCCGTGAACGGGCCGATAGTCCTATGTGTGATTCGTGATCTGACTAAAAAGAAGGAAGCCGAGGAAGCTCTGCGGCGGAGTGAACAACAGAAGTCCTACCTGGAAGAAGAACTCGTTACCACCCATCAGTTCGACCAAATCGTGGGCGAGAGCGCTGGATTGAAGCGCGTGTTGAAGCAGGTGGAAGACGTGGCGGGCACCGACGCAACCGTCCTGATCCTGGGCGAGACCGGCACGGGCAAGGAATTGATCGCACGCGCCATTCACGACCTCAGTACGCGCCGCGACCACGCCTTCGTCCGGCTTAACTGCTCGGCCATCCCCTCCGGTCTGCTCGAGAGCGAGCTATTCGGACACGAGAAAGGCGCTTTCACCGGAGCTATCGCCCAGAAGGTCGGGAGGCTGGAGCTGGCCCATCAAGGAACCTTCTTCCTGGATGAGGTCGGCGATCTTCCCCTGGAACTTCAGCCCAAGATTCTGCGCGCGCTGCAAGAGAAAGAGTTTGAGCGCGTCGGTGGCACCCGCACGATTCCCGTAAACGTGCGGCTGGTTGCCGCCACGAATCGCGACCTTGCCAAGATGGTGGCGGCGGGGCAGTTCCGCAGCGACCTCTATTACCGCTTGCGCGTCTTTCCCATTACGATCCCTCCCCTGCGCGAGCGCCGCGACGACATTCCCCTCCTTGTCCGCTACTTCCTCAGCAGCCACTCGAAGCGTATGGGCCGCCACATCGAAACCATTCCAACGGACACCATGCAAGCCTTGGTCAAATGGTCTTGGCCAGGCAACGTCCGGGAACTTGAGAACTTCATCGAGCGATCCGTCATCCTCTCGCCGGGACCCAACTTGCGCGCGCCGCTGGCCGAACTCGAAGCTGCCGAAGAACCCGGCGAATCGACAGATGTGAACCTCGAGGCCGCCGAACGCGAGCACATCCTTCGGGTACTCCGCGAATGTAAGGGCATGATTGGCGGCGCCAATGGCGCGGCCGAGCGCCTGGGCTTGAAACGCACCACGCTGAACTCGAAGATCAAGAAACTCGGAATCGAGCGGCGAGACTACATTTAGTCCCGAGACGATATTTCGCCTCGTCACCTTCGTGATGTAACGCACTCCAGAAACCGTCGTACCTGCCTTAAGTGTCCCACCTTGAAACAGATAGCCGTGCTTTGTGCGGTTCCTCACATATGGCGAGTGATCTGCATTACATAAGGCGTCGGTAAGTAAGGTGACAAAACGAAGATGTTGAGAATCACCATCCATGACGCCCAGAGAGGCAAGACGATCCAACTGGAAGGAAAGATCGTTGGTCCTTGGGTCGAAGAACTTCGTCGCGTTTGGTGTTCTCTTGCGCCCTCGTTTGATTCAAAGGAACTTCTGCTCGACCTGCGCGGTGTGGCCTTCATCGACGCTCAGGGGAGGCAACTGTTGCGTCAGATTTTTCAGCGGACGAGCACTCGATTCGTAGCCGATTCGCCCCTGACGCAGTATTTCGCCGAAGAAGCAATGCGGCCAGCCCCGAGAAACGGGACGGAAGGAGAATAAAATGAACGGTCCCTATGGATTTGACTTGAGCGAAAACTGCCAGTCTTGCAAGCAGCGCTCCAATGGGTTTTTCTGTCAGCTTAGCGCCTTGGCGATGAAGGACTTCAACGCGGCGAAAACCTCCGCCACGTACCCAGCGGGCGCCGTGCTGTTCCTGGAGAAGCAGGATGCGCGCGGCGTTTTCGTTCTGTGTGCCGGGCAGGTAAAACTCTCCATCAGTTCGAGCGCGGGAAAGACGCTGATCTTGAGAATCGCGAAACCCGGCGAAATCCTCGGCTTGATGGCGAGCATGTCCGGGACTTCTTACGAGGTCACCGCTGAAACCTTGCATCCGTGCCAGGTGGCATTCATTCGGCGCGACGATTTCTTGCGCTTTGTCGCCAAGCACCCTGAAGCGTATCAGGGCGTCGTGAAACAACTCGCGACACTGTATAGCGGAGCCTGCGAGCAATTGCGCACCGTTGGCTTGTCAGCCTCGGCGCCAGAAAAGTTGGCACGCCTTCTCCTGGATTGGTCCTCCGAGGCCAAAGACGCAAAACACGGCACACCGATCAAGCTGCCGCTGACGCACGAAGAGATCGCCGAATTTATCGGCACAACCCGTGAGACGGTGACCCGGACGCTGGGCGAGTTCAAGACCCGGCAGCTCGTAGCCCTGCAAGGTTCGACGCTCACCATCTCGAACCGGGCGGCGCTCCAGATCATTGGAGGCCTGAACTGAGGTTGAGTGGCCGAGACCTGTCGCGGCCGTGGTGGCCGCGTTCTGTTCAGCCCTAAGTTCGAAGGGAAGGCCGGCGCCTTCCGCGACGGTTCCTCGTGCCAGCATGCGACATCCAGAACTCGCAAGCCGAAAGGAGAATATTCGTGAAAGTGCGCGATATCATGACGCAGGCGGCCGTGTGTTGCCGGCCTGACAGCAACCTCGGCATCGCCGTCGAATTATTGTGGATTCACAATTACGGAATGCTTCCCGTTGTGGACAAGAACAAAAAGCTGACCGGCGTCGTCACCGACCGCGATATCTGCATCGCGCTGGGCACCCGGAACCGGCTTGCCGGTAACCTAACCGTCGGAGAGGTGGCTACCGCTCGGGTGTTTACCTGCAAGGGGGATGACGACATTCACGAGGCGCTCGGCACTATGGCGGACCACCAGGTACGTCGCTTGCCGGTAGTCGACAAAACGGCGTCCCGCAAGGAGTGTTGTCAATGGATGACATTCTCTTACATGCGGACCAAGACAAGTGGAAAGGGTGTTGCGAACTATCTTCCGAAGAAATCATTCGAAGCCTGAAGAAATTACACGGACAGCAGTTTCCAATCGTCCACGCCAAAGCCGCGGCGGTTTAATGGTCACGACGGACACGACGGTGAGCTTGAGCGTGCGCTGGCCGAACGACATATCTCAAGCCGTCGATGGAACTGGCAGCTAATTGTTACAGGTGGCGGGACGAAGCTCGCGAAACCCGCTTGCCTTGATGGTTTTTTCGTCTCAGAAATAATTCTCTTCCATCAACCAGTTGTGCCAGGTTCCTCTTTTCACCTGTGTTTGCGGGATTTTTCGGGATGGGATGCCCGCTTCCACCATCCTGCCTTTCGGCCTGTTGCTATCGCGCGAAGCCTTTCTGATCATTCGAGGTAGCCCTGTTCGAACCTTCATGGTCGCCTCCCAGACGCGACTTGCGTAACTCGGGACTATTCTCCGTGCCGCTCGAAATACTCGACCTGGCGCAATCGCTTCCTTGCAGCTTCAGGCTCTTGTACGGTCCACCGAGGTTCTTACCCTCGCTGGAAACCACATGGTATCCACCGCTCACTTTCCTGATCATGACCACCTCCAGCTCTCGCTAAAGCTATAGCGACGGCTCGATGACGTTCTCAGCCGCGCACTGTTAATACCGGGCACCGCGCGTTCACTACCACATGGTAGGACACCGCTCGATCCATTCGAGTCGCCGCTCCCGCCATCCGGTCCATCCCGCGCACGCCGAGAACAATCAAGTCCGCGCCGCACTGCTTGGCCGCGGCGAGGATCTGCTCCGCGGGGTCGCCGTGCTGCACGATGGCCTCCGGCCGGCACCACAACTCCGCTTCCGGAGATACAAGGTCCTGGAGCTGATGCAGGGCCTCCGCAATCGATAGTTCGCTCGCTCTCGCCAGTTTTCCGCCTTTGGGCTTCGGCATAACATGGAGGAGGGTCAGGCGAGCCTGATTTTCTTGCGCCAGGGAAATGGCGTACGGCGCGCCTGCGATAGAACTTGGGCTGAAGTTTGTCGCGAAAAGCACGCAACGAAATCTGCCCCCGTTGTGCGCCCCGCTCTGCACTGATGGCCCGATGGTCAGCACCGGTACGTGCGCTCGTCGAAATACCTCTTCCGCCGACGAGCCGAGCAATACTTTTTGTATCCCCGTACGCCCGTGTGTCCCCAGGACGATCAAATCGATTTCGTGCTGTGCCAACACTTCGGACAGAACCGGCCACACCGTCGGGCCACGCTCGATCATGACCTCGGTGGGCAGCCCGCTTAACTGAGCTTCCAGGCGTTGCATTTCGGCCCGCGCCCGGTCTTCCTCCTCATCGAGCAGCGTCGCCGCCACATCCGGGGTCATATAGGTATAGGCCGACGGCACCAAGACGTGCAGCGCGCGCACCGAGGCACCGTAGGCGCGAGCTACGCTCGTAACGAAGGGCACTGCCGCCGCCGAAGAATCGGAGAAATCCGTAAGAAACAGAATGTCCTTCAAGGCGATTCGCTTGTTGATCTGCAGAGTCGGCATGGGAGACCTACCTCCTTTGTTTACTCTGGAACGAATCGACATGACCTTTCCGTGACCCCGGGCACGCCAGCGAGTGACCGTCATCACCGCCAGCATTTGTGAACTGCGTCACATTAGAATCGACAAATAAATACGGGGTCGTCGAAATGACGATTTCCGGAAAGGCGCACACCATGAAAGTACTGATCGCGATCGATTGCTCCCCGTCGTCGCAACGGGTGCTCGAAGAGGCCGCAGTCCGCCCTTGGCCCGCCAATACCACCTTTGCCGTCGTGAACGTCGTCGATATCGACCGTTTTGCGCGCCTTCCCGCTCTCATCGCGGACGCCAAGCACGAAGCAGACCGGACCCTGAGCGCGGCCGTCGAGCAGCTTCGCCGGGCCGGGCATACGGCGCACTCCGAAGTCATCATGGGCTTTCCGCGCCGCGCCATCTCGGAATACGCCAAGGAATGGCACGCGAACCTGATCATGGTTGGATCCCACGGCCACAGTGCAATCGGGCGGTTTCTGCTTGGCAGCGTGGCCCAAGGCGTCCTTCACACTGCGCCGTGCTCGGTCGAAATCGTGCGAGCCGGCGCAAGCGGACCTGCCTCGCGGCACCCCATGAAGATTCTGCTCGCCACCGATGGCAGTGATTGCTCCGTCGTTGCCGCGCATTCGCTTGCCAAACGCCCCTGGCCGGACGGGACGGTTTTCAAAGCTATGAGTGTCGAAGAATTGATGATCGTCGACAACCAGATGGCCGCGTCGTCCTTGTCGGCCATCTATCCAGCCAGCCTGCTGGATGAATTGGCGCAGGCGGCGCGCGATCGTTGCAGCTCCGCCGTTGAAACCGCGAAGGGCATCCTTGTCACGGCGGGAATGCACGCGGTGAGCGATCCTCATGCACCGATCGGGGACCCGCGCGCCGTGATCCTGGACGCCGCCGAGTCCTGGCACGCCGACATGATCGTATTGGGCTCCCACGGACGACGCGGCATGGATCGTTTCCTCATGGGTAGTGTCTCCGAAGCGGTCGCGATTCATGCGCACTGCTCGGTTGAGGTCATCCGTGCGGCTCAACCTGTTTGAGCTCCAGCACAAGTTTCCGAATGCAAGAAATGCGTGCCAGCGTACAACTGATCAAAGCCCTTCGCGGCGGTTGGGATGCCTCGCACATTCCGAGTCCCGACGAAATCAGAAGTACGGACACCACGCCCGCCGGAAAATAACCTCTAACCTCGCTTGTGGAAGAATGAACACCAGTCGATGAGGTGTGCCGTCAGCGCTTGGAGTGCCACACTGGAAGCTCGCAGCGAAACGTGGCACAGGCAGGAGTGCCTGTGCGGGCGCTGGTGTCGGCAGAGATGAGGCGGTTACGATTCCTTTTGCTGCAGCGATTCCAGGTAATCGCAGAGATCCTTAATGCGTTTGCGTACGGCAGCTTCGTCATAGTTGTCTAACGAGCCGAAGACTGGTCCCCATATGGGCATGTCGGAGGAGCCATGCGAAACGATGCGTGTACCAAAACGCAGGACGTCGAAGACATACTCGCGCGGAAACTTCCCGCCGTGGCGATTGGCGAGCGTGGTCAGATCGGGTGGCGGGGTTTTGAGCATCGGTGCGGCCGGCCCATCTCCCCGAGCGTCCAAACCGTGACACGAGGCGCAATACTGCGTGTACGTCTGCTTGCCGGACGCCAGGATCGTCGGGTGTCCTGCAACCTTGAGCACCTTGGGCTTTTCTTGAGCGCCCGCGGCGCAGACTGCCACAATCAAAGCACCAAAGAAAACCGTTCGGAGCGTAGTCATGATCTTCTCCCAGCACTCGCGGCAGCTTAAGACTTTTCCGGCCCGAATCAACTTCGATCTGGCGGAATCTATTTCCCCGAGGACATTAAACGCAGAAAGCGGAGAGGGAAACGGTGACGGCACTCACACGAATTTGTGACGACAGTCACGCAACGTTCTTAAAGTCTGCGGAATGAACACTGATACAAAGCCTAGAGGCGGGCGATTACCAGGGTCCGCGTCGCGCGAAGATGATCGACTCGACAAGCCTTCACGTGCGGGAACCGGTCTTTGCACTCTTTCGATTTTCGCGATCGATTCGGTAGAAACCGAGATTGGCGTGCTTACTAATAAATTGAAGCTCAGCGGATATGCAGCGGATTGTGGCTCTATTTTCTTCGTTGAAATCGTGAACGACTAGGATTCCGTCGTCGTCCAATTTCGTGATAATTGCTTGGAGGTTCCTCGCAATTTCTTCCTGGTCGTGCAGCACGTCGGCGAAGATGAAACCGAACCTGCCGCGAACGCGCCGGAAGTCGCCGGCTTCGAAGCGTACGCAGCCGGCCAAACCGTGGCGTTCGAGCTCGCGGTGCGCGTACGCGAGCGTGGAGACACCCACGGCGAAAGCTTCGTGGCACTGGAAAGGAAGCCGGGCCTGGCCGCCCCTATGAACGCTTTCGGACATTTGAGCGAACTCTTCCTCGGAACGGAAATCGAGGTCGCAGGTGATAAATTCGATCGGCCGGCGTAGAGCTTTGATAGCCGCACAAATCGTGGCGGTGCTGCGGCCGTAAAACGTCCCGATTTCCAGGATCTTTGCGGGACGAGCGAGCTGAATCGCGGTGAACAAATGCAGCGCTTCGTCTTCGCGAAACCAACCGGTGATATCCGGAAACCAGTGTGGCTGGGGCTCCGGTGCCGCGGCCGCCGGAGCGGTGCAGGCGGATGGAGAGGAATGATTTTCGTTCTCGGGAACGGTTTCCGGGTTATGCGCCGAACTTTCTTTTTGACGGCAAGACGAGAGCAACTGTTGGATAGCAATGAGGTGCAGCCCCGTCGACTGAGAGGCGGCTACTTCGAGGTGCGGAATCGCCTCGGCGGTGCGCCCCAGCTTCAGGAGCAAGCCGCCGAGATTGGCGCGCACTTCGACACTTTTCTCGTTGAGCGCCAGGGCGTGCTTGAGGCCTGCCTCGGCCTTTTCCATCTGGTTGCACGCAAACGCCGCGGCGCTCCAGTCGTTCCAGAGATGCCAGGGAGTATCTTCACTTTGGCGCAGGGCGGCGGCCAGGACGACGAAGGCTTCCTCATAGCGGCCGTCCTCATACAAGCGGACGCCCGCGGATTGTTTTTGATCGGCAGTTACGGTAACGGCTGCGGTTGCGCTGTTCATTTGATCCTCATCGCACGGATAGACGGGCGAACCCTTTCGATTCAAATTTCAAAAGCACGTTGTCTACCAGAGCATGCAGGACGATTTGGCCAAATCCGGTGGGTGTCTTAAATCTTCTTAAGAATTGGAATTGCGGCGGCGAATTCTGTGTTCCGGTCCGCGTGTTTCTTGACCCGCGTTGGGAATGGGTTGATGATCTCCCTGCCGTGTGCGGGTCACAAGCTGGTTCCCTGGTAGAAATAGGCGGACTCCGGACAACGTCCGGCCAGTCGATCGGGCGGGTGCGCCGGCAAGGTCAGGAGGCTTTTCCGTGGCAGCTACTTCGTGCGGTTTTTCGTTTGTTGGCAATTGGAAGCAAAGAAAATTCTTATGGGCCGCGGCGGCCGCCGTCTTGGTCGCTTGCGTGGCTTCCGTGGGCGCAGGAGCGCCCTCGTCCCCAGCGCCGTCCTCTCAAGAGCTAAAGATCTATTTCGTGGATGTCGAGGGCGGGCAAGCAACTCTTTTCGTCACGCCCGCGGGGCAATCTCTGCTCATCGACACCGGCTGGGATGGCAATAATGGTCGCGATGCGGACCGCATCGTGGCTGCCGCCAAGAACGCGGGAATTCAGAAGATCGACTACGTGCTGATCACGCATTTTCATGAGGATCACGTCGGCGGCTTGCCGCAGCTGGTCGCGCGAATCCCGGTGGGCACCTTTCTCGATCACGGCGACAATCGCGAAACCGGCGACGCGCCGACGGTGCAGGGCTGGCAGGCGTATCAGAAACTTGTGGCCACGGGAAAATTCAAGCGGCTCACGCTGAAGCCGGGGGACACACTTCCGGTAAAGGGAATCCGCGGCACGGTCATCAGCTCGGACGGAGCCTTGATCGAGAAACCGTTGCCCGGCGCCGGTCAGGAGAACGCCAGTTGCAAGGAATCGGAGCAGCGCCCGGCGGATAAAACCGAGAATCTTCGCTCTCTCGGGACGCTGATCACTTTTGGAAAATTGAGGATACTCGATCTCGGCGACCTGACGTGGGACAAGGAGATGGAGCTGATGTGCCCGGTGAACAAGCTTGGGAAGGTGGACATTTATATCGTGTCGCATCACGGCTGGCAGCAGAGCAGCAGCCCGGCTCTCGTGCATGGCATCACGCCTCGCGTGGCGATCATGGACAACGGAGCGAAGAAAGGCGGGACGCCCTCGACGTGGGACATCATCAAGTCTTCCCCGCACCTCGAGGATCTGTGGCAATTGCATTTTTCCGAAGAAGGAGGCAGCGCGCACAATGTCGCTCCGGAATTTATTGCCAATCCGGAAGGAGCGCCGGATGCAGGGAATTATCTGGAATTGATCGCGAAGACCGATAGGAGCTTTGATATTCTCAACTCGCGGACGGGGAAGACGAAGCACTATCCGGCGCGGCCGTAGGTAGATGGCTGGGTCGAGCGGCTCGTCAGGCGTCGACGGCTACGGACTTGAGGGCTGGGCGTTTGGGGCGCAGCCGTGCTGCGCCCCTACAAGTGATTTTGCGCGTGAGCGCGAACTTGTAGGCGCGAAAAGTTAGGACTTGCTCGGCCCTGGAGAAAATTTCAGGCAGTAGCCGAGGCCGATCAACAGCAGGATGGCACCCCACCAGACGTTGGCGTGCAGGTGGAACAGCACGACCGGGTTTTCGGGTGGGTGAAACACTTCCCACACTCCGGCGCCAGTAATTAGAATTCCGTTCACCAGCAGGGAAATGCCGATAAAAAACCAGATGGAAACTCCGCCGTCATCGCGCATGTCATCTCCGCCTGTAACTTGGACCTGTATTTTGGGCCTGTATTTTTGCCAGAGTTTCTACCAGAAAATAATGTTTAGGACAACAAAAACCGCGGCTACCACGCCAGCCCAGAACAGCGGCTTCTCATAAAAAGGTAGATTGCCAACCGACGGAACTGGCGTCAGTCCATAGACCAGCCCTGCCAATTCCGCATCTGTCTTGGGTTTCGTTGCGTAGCTGACTACAACCGTTACCGTGACGCACACCAGGAAAGACCACAGGGCCTGGAACATGTCTTGCGCGAGCCCCTTGGCGTGGGGAGACAGGGCCACGTAGCGTAGCGCCGTGGGATCGACCTTAACCCAGGTCCACATGCCAATCGAGGAAGCCGTGCCGCAGAGCAATCCCCAGAACCCGGCCGGCCCGGTGGCACGCTTCCAGAGCATTCCGAGAACAACCGTGCCGAACAGGGGAGCGATGAAAAAGCTGAACAGCGCCTGAACATAATCCATGATGCTGGCGAACTGCATCACCAGGTAGGCGGTGCCAACGCTGACCAGTACGCCGATCACCGTGGTCCAGCGGCCCATGTTCACGTAGTGATGATCGCTACCCTTGCTGTTGATGAAGGGGCGATAGATGTCGTAGGTCCAAACGGTGGTGAAAGCGCTGACGTTGCCCGCCATGCCGGACATGAAGCCGGCGATCAGGGCGGTGATGCCGAGGCCGAGTAGTCCGGGACCACAGTAGCGGGCCAGCATAAGAGGAAGGACGTCGTTGTAGCTGTGCAGGCCGGCGGCTGCAGCGTTGGCCTCTCCGGTCAGTTTCATAGGGAGAACCGCCAGGCCGAGCAATCCGGGGAGGATGACGATAAGCGGCACCATCATCTTCAATCCCGCGCCGATGATCGGGGCCATCTCCGCGCTGCGAATATCTTTGGCGGCGAGAATGCGCTGCACGACGAGAAAATCCGTCGTCCAATAACCCATCGAAATTACCGCGCCCAGGCCGAAGACGATGCCCACCCAGTTGATACCCATGGGATTGCCGGCGAAGGTGCCGAGCGTGGACCAGAGGTGGACGTATTGATCCGAGGCTCTCTGGGCAATGAGGACTTTCAAATTGCTCCAGCCGCCGGCTTCGTACAGGCCGAGAATTGGAATCAGCAACGCGCCGGCCCAGATGAGGAAGAATTGCAGCACCTCGTTAAAGATGGCCGACCTTAAACCGCCTAGAGCGACGTATATGCCGACCGTCAGCGAGGAAACCCAGATGCTGAAATTGATGTCCCAGCCCAGCACGATTTGCATGACCTTGGCCATGGCAAACATGTTCACGCCGCTCATCAGCACGGTCATGAAGGCGAAAGAAACGGCGGAGAGCGCACGGCTGGATTCGCCGAAACGCAATTTCAAATATCCGGGAACGGAGTGGGTCTTGGAGATGTAGTAGAAGGGCATCATCACCAGCGCGAGAAAGAGCATCGCCGGAATGGCGCCGATCCAATACCAATGCGTAGCCAGAATGCCGTACTGATAGGCCGAGCCGGCCCAGCCCATCAGTTCCAGGGCGCCGAGATTGGCGGACAGAAAACTGAGCCCGGCGACCCAGGCGGTCATCTCGCGGCCAGCCATGAAGAAGTCCTCGCCGGTGTTGGCGCGCCCGCGTAAATAGAAGCCGATGGTTAAAACCAGCGCGAAATAGAAAACGATGATGGCGATATCGACGGGGGACAGGTGGACCAGTCTGGTGGACACAAACATCGACAGCGGCAGCATCAAATAGGTTCCTTTCCCTGGCCGCGAGCATACCCTGGGCGGGCCGTGGAGGGCGGTAATCGTTTACTAACACTGAGAACGTAGAGAAGGCAGCCTGTTTTGTCAATCGACTTCGAGGTCAGATTTCACCTGCGAGCGGCGTTCTATTCAATAGCCCAGCCATTTGAAGTGCCGCACACTGTCTCGCGAATCGCCCCGGAAAGCCAGAAGAAAAATTGATTGGGCTTGCTTGAAGCGTCGCCAGCTCTGGAACGCGCGAGTCCTTGTCGGCATATCGAGCCCGGGGTAGACTTTCCCCGTCCGTTCTTGCTCATTCGATGTACACGGCGGGCAGCCGCGTCTTCACAAGGCCGCTGTATATGGTTACGCTTTTTTCCCGCAAACGGATGAAACCATGATGGTTTGCTATCTATGACGGACGCCTACTCGGCTTCGCTGCCCGCCGAAACCATTCGGCACAGTGCCCTCTACAACAAGGATCTCGCTCCCATCTCGCCCGAGCGCCGGACCTGGCGAACCTATCATTACGCGGCCCTGTGGATCTCCATGAGCGTCAACATCCCCACCTACATGCTGGCAAGCGGCATGATTGCGGGCGGGATGAACTGGAAACAGGCCCTGTTCACCGTCTTTCTCGGCAACGTCCTCGTGCTGATTCCGATGCTGCTCAATGCCCACGCGGGAGCGCAATACGGGATTCCGTTCCCGGTTTTTGCGCGAGCTTCCTTTGGCGTCCTGGGAGCCAATGTCCCGGCGATGCTCCGTGCGCTGGTTGCGTGCGGCTGGTTCGGGATTCAGACGTGGATCGGCGGGGAAGCCATTAATGCCATGATCGTTGCGCTTGTGCCGTCCTGGGCGCACGTGGCGTACGGTGCGGCGCTGTGTTTCGGCTTTTTTTGGCTGCTGAATGTGCTGGTCGTCCTGCGCGGAATCGATACCATCCGTTTCCTGCAAGGGGTTTCCGCACCGTTCCTGCTGCTGATCGGTCTCGCGCTGCTGCTGTGGGCCCGTTCGAAAGCGGGCGGTTTTGGACCTATGTTGTCCACGCCGTCGAAATTCCAGAGCGTCGGCGAATTTTTCCGCTTCTTTGTGCCATCTCTAACGGGCGTGGTGGGGTTCTGGGCCACCGTGTCGCTCAACATCCCCGATTTCACGCGCTACGCGCGCAGCCAGCGCGATCAAGTGGTCGGCCAGGCTCTGGGCTTGCCAGCCACGATGACGTTCTATTCCTTCATCGGTATCGCGGTCACTTCCGCCACGCTGATCATTTTTGGCCAGGCGCTTTGGGATCCCGTCGCGGTGCTTTCTCGCCTGGGCAATCCTTTTGCGGTGGTTCTCGCGATGCTGGCTCTGCTGATGGCTACGCTTAACGTCAACGTCGCGGCCAATGTCGTCTCGCCAGCCAACGATTTCTCGAACCTTTCGCCGCGCCGCATCAGCTTCCGAACGGGCGGCCTGATCACCTGCCTCGTGGGCGTAGCGATGCAGCCCTGGAAGCTGATGGCCAACTACGGCAGCTACATCTTCGGCTGGCTCGTAGGCTATTCCGGCTTTCTGGGACCGATTGCCGGCGTGCTGATCTGCGACTATTTCGTAGTGCGCAAGAAAATTCTGCTGGTCCAGGATCTCTACCAGCGCAACGGCCTCTACGAGTATCAACACGGCTTCCACTGGCAAGGCTTGGCGGCCCTGGCTGCCGGCGCTGGGGTCGCGTTCATTGGCTTGGTCGTCCCGCCGCTGCGAGTCTTGTACAATTACGCCTGGTTCGTCGGGTTTATCGTCAGCTTTTTTGCCTATTTCGCGATGACCTACAGCGTCCAGCCGATCGCGCAGGCCGCGGACTAACGGGAGCCTTCACATGGAATTCGGGATCACGATCAAGCCGGACCTCACCATCGATCGCATCGTCAGCCTCACGCGTCAGGCCGAATCCGCCGGCTTTCGCCACGGGTGGATTTTTGATTCACACGTCATCTGGATGGAGCCTTTCCCGCTGATGACCTTGATGGCGGCGAACACGAAACACATGCACCTGGGCCCGTGTGTCACGAACCCCGCGGTTCGCGATGTCACCGTGGCTTCCAGCCTGTTCGCCACTTTGAATCTCATCTCCAACGGGCGGATGCAGATGGGCATCGGCCGTGGCGACAGCTCGCGCCGCGTTCTCGGCAAAAAGCCGACCACGCTGGAGGACTTGGAAAATTTCGTGAAGACTTTTCGCGATCTCAATGCCGGAAGATCCGTCGATCACGACGGTGTCGCCGCCCGTTTCCCGTGGGCTAGCGGGAAAATTCCACCCGTGTGGGTTGCGGGTTATGGGCCCAAGGCCCTGCGCACCGCTGGGCGCATTGGCGACGGCGTGATCCTTCAGTTCGCCGATCCCGATTTAATTTCCTGGTGCTTGGGCTTTGTTCGCGAAGGCGCGAAGGAAGCGGGGCGCGATTTCAGCAAGATCGAAGTGATGGCGGCCGCACCGGTCTGGGCCTCCGATGATCTATCTTTGGCCCGCGACAAGGTCCGCTGGTTCCCGGCGCTGGTCTCCAATCACGTCCTCGATCTCATCTCCAAATATAAGCCCGAAGAACTCCCGGGCTCGCTGACTTCGTTTGTGAAAGATCGCGGCAAATACGATTACCTTCATCACTGTGAAGTTGGCAGCGACAACGCCGATTTTGTGACCGATGAAGTGATCGACCGCTTCTGCTTGATCGGTCCGATCGAGCAACATCGTAAAAAGCTCGAGGCTTTGCGCAGCGTCGGCGTCACGCAATTCAACATTTACCTGATGTGCGGCGAGGAAGAAAAGACTCTTGAAGTTTACGGCCGCGAAGTCTTGCCGCATTACAGCCAAACCGTTGCATGAGCAACAAGCCCGTATTTGTCATCCTGAAGGCATCCGATAAGGATGCCGGAAGGATCTCAGCGGAAAGTACTACCGGCAGACTTAGACGTAACTGAGGACCTCTCATGCGCTTCGACACCATCATCAAGAATGCGACCATCATTACGGCCACGGATACTACGGCGGCCGACGTCGGCATCTCCGGCGGCAAAATCTCTGCGATTGCCGCGCAGCTCTCCCCGGAAAATGCCACGCAGACCATCGATGCCAGCAAACATCTGCTTCTTCCCGGCGGCATCGACGTCCACACGCACCTCGACATGCCTTTCGGCGGCACGACCTCTGCCGATGACTTTCAGACAGGCACCATCGCCGCGGCTTTCGGCGGGACCACCACGCTCATCGACTTTGCCATCCAGTACAAAGGCCAGACGCTGCGGCACGCCTTTGACACCTGGATGAAGAAGGCGCACGACAAAGCCACCATCGACTACGCCTTCCATTGCATCATCACCGACCTCGGCAGCGCACAGCTCGAGGAAATGGCCGACCTCATCCGCGAAGGCGTCACCAGCTTCAAGCTTTTTATGGCTTATCCCGGCGTCTTCATGCTCGATGACGCTTCTATCTTCCGTGCCATGGGGCAAGCCGCGAAACATTCTGGCCTGATCTGCATGCACGCGGAGAACGGCGGAGCCATCGACGTGATCGTCCAGCAGGCTCTCGCTGAGGGAAAACGCGCGCCGAAATATCACGCGCTAACGCGTCCCACCACCGCCGAAGC
>JBEKWY010000081.1:0-21808 GCA_049512575.1 Candidatus Acidiferrum sp. | reverse complement strand
TTCTTTTGGCGCGATTTATTCCGGTAAATCGCAAAGAGCGAGACTCCGCGCTCGAGAGCTTGGAAAAAGCGATTCAGTCTCTCAAGGACGGGCAATCGTTTCTGATTTATCCGGAAGGGACGCGCAGTCCGGATGGGCGGCTGCAGGACTTCAAAAAAGGCGCCGTGGTGATGGCCATCAAGGCCGGCGTGCCGATCGTGCCGGTGGCATGCTCGGGAGCGCATCGCGTGATGGTGAAACGCTCGCTGAAAATCCATCCTGGAGAAATCTTGGTGGAATTTCTCGATCCTCTCGATGCGTCGGCGTATACCTTCGATCAGCGGGACGACTTGAACCGTAAGGTGCACGATGTTCTGGCGGCTGCACTTCCGCCAGACCAGCGCCCTGTGGGATTCCCAGGAGCGGCTTGAAAGTTTCCCGCCGGACCGTCGCAGTACGTCAACGTTGCCTCAGTCTTTCGATTTCCGATTCCAGTTCGCGTACGCGTTTTTGGAGGTCCGGAAGGCGATTGAGGGCCGCGGTGTATTTCAACCAGAGGCGATTATCGACCGCCGGCGAGCCGGAACGGATGGAGTCGGAGGGAACGTCACGAGGAAGGCCACTTTGTGCGGTGACAATGACGCGGTCGCCGACGGTGAGGTGGCCGGAGGAAGCCGATTGACCGGCGAAAATGCAGTTATCGCCGATTTTGGTTGAGCCGGCCAGGCCGGTCTGGCCGCAGATCATATTGTTCGCGCCCAGTTGGGAGGCGTGCCCGACCAGAACCAGATCGTCAAGTTTTGTGCCGCGGCCGATGCGGGTCTCGCCAACGGTGGCGCGATCTACGCAGGAATTCGACTGCACTTCCACGTCGTCCTCGAGGACCGCAGGGCCTGACTGCGCCATCTTGTACCACGATCCGTCTTTCTGCTTGGCGTAGCCGAGGCCATCTCCGCCGATGATTGCGCCATTCTGTAAAATCACGCGATCGCCGATCCGGCAATACTCGCGAACGACCGCATGGGCGTGGGCGAAAAAATCGTCGCCGATCTTCGCACCCTGGTAGATGGTCACGAAGCTGTGCAATACGGCGTTGTTACCGATCTCGACTTCCTCATCGACGAAGCAGTAGGGGCCGATGTGCGCGCCTTCGGGGACGCGGGCGGTCCTGGCAATGACCGCGGTGGGATGGACACCGGGTTCGTATCGTGGTGGTTGGTAGAAGAGTTCGATGGCGTGCGCGAAGGCGAGATAGGGGTTGGCGGTCCGCAGGGCGGCGATGGGCGGCAGGCCCGGTTCACGGTCGAGGGTGACGCCGTCTTCGATCAGGACGGCTGAGGCCCGTGTGGTTCGCAGCAGCGGGCAATAGCGCTTGTTGGCAAGGAAAGTGATTTGCCCAGCCTGCGCCTGCTCGATACCAGCGACGCCGTGAATTTCTGCCTCAGGTCCGCCGCCCTCGAGGCGGCAGCCGAGCTTCTGCGCAATTTCCGAAAGATTCATGGTGAGGCTCCTATTTTCTCAGAGTGTGAGTCTCGCACAGCGGAAAGCGCGAAGTACAGGCGGGCGGAACTACTCCGAAAACAAGCGGGGTTGCGCCGCAGTAGCCGCCGCGGCGGGCTTGCGGCGGGCGATGCCGACGACGCCCAAAACGGTGACCTCAGAAAGAGCGGAGCGCGGCACGAAGATGCGGTCGGTGGTGGAGTTCAGGTCGGGCGGTGTGATCTGCAGGCCGTTGTCCAGCAGCGACAAGAGGTCGTTCGGGACTACCCCCTCGAGAGTTTCGCTGTCGTTGAAGCGCAGACGAACCCACAGACCGTCCAGCTTCGGCCGACTCAGAAACGCTTTGCGCTCGGGCTCGTAGTCGTTCGAGAACTCGCGAACGAAGTAGATTGCGCGAACCTTAGCCAGGGGGATCTGCTCGTGCTCGCCATCGGGCGTGAGGAGGTCGATGGGGTCGGACCGGCCCAAATGGGTGGGATTCAGGTAGCCGCGCAGGGTCTTCCGGTCGACGAGCGCGACGACCACCTTCTTGTGAGTAGAGGCTGGGGAGCGAGTTTTCAAGGATTCAGTACGCCCAAAACGTGACTATTTGCGAAATGTCACAAACTATGTTATGTTAAGCTCGATTTTCCTGTCAACTCATTGTTTTCATTAGGGTTAGGGCCCCGGAGCGCCGCCCGTTGACCGAAAAAAAGCAGATCCTCAAGTCCGCCTCGATCATCTCGCTGGTCACCATCGCAAGCCGTATTCTCGGTTACGTTCGAGACCAGCGTATAGCTTTGCTCCTGGGGACGTCCTTTGCCGCCGATGCCTATGTCTTGGCGTATCGGATTCCCAACTTGTTTCGACGGCTGGTTGCCGAAGGCTCCATGACGGCCTCGTTCATTCCCGTTTTTACGACGTACATGCGGGAACGGACCAAGGAAGAGGTCTGGGACTTTGCGAACAAGCTATTCTGGACGTTGGCGCTGGTGGTCGCCATCATCACCGTTCTGGGCATGGTTTTTTCGCCTTTCGTGGTGCACCTGTTCGCCGGAAAGAGCGCCGCCGGCGATCAGGCCGTGCAGCTGAATCGCATCGTCTTCCCGTATCTGTTCTTCGTGGCCATGGCAGCTCTGGCGATGGGCATCCTGAATTGCTTCCACATCTTTGGATTGCCTGCCGCGACTCCGGTGGTGCTGAACGTCGCGACCATCGCTTTCTCGATCGGAGCCGTTTGGAGATATTTCAAGGACCCGGCGACGTCGATCGTGGTTGGAGTTCTGGTTGGAGGCGTGCTGCAATTTCTGATGCAGGTGCCGGCCCTTGTCCGCAAAGGGATGACGTTCAAGTTCGGAATCTCTTTCTCGCATCCGGCCATCAAAAATGTGGCACGGCTGATGATTCCGCGGCTATTTGGGATCGGCATTGGGCAGATCAATCTTCTGGTGGACACGCGGTTCGCCACGGCAGCCAAGATGCCCGGCGGCAGTCTTGCCGCGCTGTACCTTGCGGACCGCGTTATGGAACTGGTTTTGGGCGGATACGCGATTGCGGTGGCGACGGCGATCCTGCCGATGATGTCGCACCAGGCGGCTGCGAAGGACTATGTCGCGTTGAAGAAAACGCTGACGTTTTCGGTGCGCATCGTAGCGTTCATCACCATTCCGGCGATGCTGGGGCTGATGATCCTTCGGGAACCGATCATTCGCGTCCTATTCCAGCACGGGCAATTTATGGCGGCGTCCACACGATTGACGGCCCGCGCTCTGCTCTACTACGCGGTCGCCTTGCCGGGTCTTGCGACCGTCAAACTGATCGTCCCGGCCTTTTATTCGACAAAGGACACCAAGACGCCGGTGATTGTGGCGGCGATCTCGATGGTGATCAACATCCTGCTGAATATCCTGTTTCTGAATACATCATTGTTTGCTCGCGTCCTGAACGGCGGACCGGCACTGGCGACGGGGCTGGCTTGCTACTTCGATTTCTTCGCGCTGTTTATCATTTTCCGCTTGCGGCATGGAGTGCTGGGAACGCGCGAGATCCTGTCGTCTTTCTCTCGAATTTTCTTGTGCTCGGGAATTATGGCGGTGGCGTGCTGGTTTGCGGCCCGGTACACCCAATTCACGATGCACTCCCGATTTTTTATCCAACTGCTGGTGTTCGTCGGGCTGTTAGGCGGCGCCACGGCGCTATATCTGGGTTTGGCATGGATCTTCCGGTGTCACGAAATGGAAGAAATCTACGGCATTGCGACCCGGAAAAATCGAAGCGGCGAAGCGTACGTGGAGGCCTGATGGAAATTTCGGCCACCATAGCTTCGTTTGTGACGCACGTGAAGGTAGAGAAGGGACTCTCCGCGAATACGGTCAGCGCTTACCGGCGAGACCTCGTGAAATTCGAGAGCTTCGCCAAGAAGCGAAAACTTGTGTTGGAGAGCGTGACCCGCGATGACCTGGTCGATTTTCTCGCGGGCTTATACCGGGACAAGCTCGAGAGCCGCACGGTTGCCCGGCAGCTGGTGACGCTGCGGAATTTCTTCCGCTTTGCCCAGATCGAGGAATTGATTACCACCGACCCGTCGGTGAATCTGGAGTCGCCGAAGATCCGGCGTTCTTTGCCTGGGTACCTGCGACTCGAGGACGTGGAGCGGTTACTGAATCAACCGGACTCGAAGACGGCGACCGGATTGCGCGATCGCGGCATGCTGGAAGTCTTGTATTCAACCGGACTGCGCGTCTCGGAGCTGGTGAGCTTGCGGGTCGGCGACCTGGACAGCAAGGCTGGTTGCGTGCGTTGCATCGGCAAGGGGGATAAAGAGCGCATCGTCCCGGTCGGCCGCAAAGCGTTGGCCATGGTCGACAAGTACCTTCACGAGGCGCGTCCCGAACTGCTCCGGCAGGCGAAGGTGACGAACGCCACGGCGCTGTTTGTGAATCGCCGCGGGGTGGCCCTGAGCCGAGTGGGCGTCTGGAAGATCCTGTCAGCCTACGGCCGGCGAGCGGGCTTGCGGGTGGCCTTGACACCGCACATGCTGCGGCACAGTTTTGCAACTCATTTGCTGGAGCGCGGCGCGGACCTGAGATCGGTGCAGTTGATGCTGGGCCACGCCGATATTTCCACCACACAGATTTATACACACGTTGTCGAGGAGCGGTTGAAGCAGATTTACAAAGCACACCACCCGCGAGCGTAGCGGGCTGGACCCCGGGAACGCAGAGCGGGTACCACGGCGGCAGTCGCGCAAGCATGGACGGACGCGTCCATCCATGCTTGCGAGGAACGGCACGGATACCCGGAAGGTGAAGGAGCGCAATGCCAGACTATATGTTTCTGTTGGAAAGCCGGCTGTCGCCGGAACAGCGCGCGGTGATGTTGCGGGTACAGGAACTCGCGGCGGCCATGGGCTTCAATTTGTATCTGACGGGCGGCACGGTGCGCGACCTCATCACCGGGGCGTCGCTGCGGGACCTGGATTTCACGGTCGAGGGGAATCCCACAAAGATCGCGCGCGAGCTGGAAAAGGGTGGCGCCAAGATTCTCCTGGAAGACGAGAAGCTGCGCCACATCGAAGTCCTGTTTGCGGGCGACGTCGAGGGCAGCATTTCGGCGGCGCGAGACGATCATTATGTGCGGCCGGGAACGCGACCCGAGATTCGGTGGTCGACCATCATGGAGGACTTGCGGCGGCGCGATTTTTCCCTCAACTCGATCGCTATCTCGCTGAATCCCGCGTCGCGTGGATTGCTCCTGGATCCGACGAACGGCTTGTCCGATATCGAACGCGGCGAAGTCCGGGCGTTGACCATTCACAGTTTTACAAACCAGCCGGTGCGCTTGCTTCGCTTGTTGCGATTTTCGGCCCGCATGGGCTTCAAGCCGGAATCCCGCACACAGGAATGGTTTGACCTGGCGATTGAGCGCGACCTCCACCACACCATCACGCCCGAGGACGCCGGGGGCGAATTGCGAGCGGCGGCGCGCGAAGAACGTCCCGCAGTGGTTTTGAAGGCATGGGAACAGCACCATCTGCTGGAGGCCGTGAATCCGAACTTGGCGAAGCGGCATCCGGATTACGACGCAATCGCACGCTTGATGAAAGTTCGCGAAGACCTGTTCACGGCGGGCTTCCGTCCGCGACTGGCCGCGCCGATGCTGCTGGCGGTCCTGGGAAAGCTCAAGGATCGCGAGCAGGGCGCCGTGCTGGCGAAGGCCGGATATCGATCGGCGGAAATCGAGGCGGCGTTGGGCTTTGCCGAGGAAGCGCTGGAGGCTCAGAAGGAGTTGATCGGGAAGAAGATGAATGCTCCGATCGATGCCTACCGCTTTCTGGAGCAAATGCCGGTGGACCAGATTGCCTATTTGCTTGCGGAATCCTCGAACTCGACGGCGTTGTCCAAGATTCGAGCGTATTTGAATAAGTGGCGGCCGGTCCGCATCGGGCTGCCGGGCGTCGCGAATGAGCTTGAGGCTCTGGGCATGGCGCGCGGCGCGAAGTTCGACGATATCGTGGAACAGGTGTTCGCGGCCCAACTGACGGGGCGCGGCAAGACGCCGGAGGAACGCGAAAAGATCTTGCGGAAGCTTTCCGGAATCAAGGAAGCGCCGAAGAAAAAAGAAAAAGAGAAGAAGCCGACAAAGTCTGGCGACAAGGCGCATGCAACGGCTGAAGCTCCAAAACAAGCGCATGGCAGCGCGGCTGGAAAAGCGGCGATCAAGGCACAGCATAAGGATCGGGTCGCAGCCGGCAAGCAGGCAGGCAAGGCCGCGCCGCCGGCGACTCATGGAAAAGCCGCAGGCGGATCGAAAAAGACCAGCGGCCGTAAGTAGCGGCGGGCAGTCCGTGGTGCGCTGAGACCTCGTTCCCTGTGGGAAACGTCAGATTGTGGTTCGCAATTCTCGTGAGAGAGATTTACAATCGAGTTCCATGGGTCAACCGCAGTTCGTTCATCTTCACGTTCATACCGATTACAGCCTGCTCGACGGTGCTTGCGAAACCACGGAGCTTCTTGACGAGGCGTCGCGGCAGAAAATGCCTGCGGTGGCCATCACCGACCACGGCAATTTGTTTGCCGCCGCGAACTTCTACTACGAAGCAAGCAAGCGCGACGTAAAACCGATCATCGGGTGCGAAGTCTACGTTGCGAGGGGCAGCCGGCACGAGCGCGGCGAGAAAGTAAATGGCGGCGGCAACGGCCAGGATCGCAGCGAGGCGGAGCCTTCCGGCGGACGCGGCAGCAATCACCTCGTGCTGCTGTGCGAATCGCTGGAGGGTTATCACAATCTGATCAAGCTGGTTTCGGCGGGTTTTCTCGAAGGCTTCTACTACAAACCCCGAATCGACTATGACTTGCTGTCCAAGCACAGCAAAGGCCTCATCGCACTGTCGGCTTGCTTGCGCGGCCCGGTGACCGAGGCGATTGTTGAAGAGAAGCACGATCTGGCGCGCGAGAACGCCTACCGCCTGCGCGACGTCTTTGGTAAGAACAATTTCTTCCTGGAGATTCAAGATCAGAACCTGGAAATCGACAAGCGCGTGAATCCGGAAATCGTGCGGTTGTCCAAGGAAACCGGGATTCCGCTGATCGCCACGAACGATTGCCACTATCTGCACTATGACGACGCGCACGCTCAGGAAGTGTTGCTCTGTATTCAGACCGGCAAGACCATGAGCGACACGAACCGCATGAAGTTTCAGACGGACCAGTTTTATTTCAAGACCGCGGAAGAGATGGCGCGGGTGTTTCGTGAAGTACCGGACGCGCTCAGCCGGACCGTCGACATCGCGCATCGCTGCAACGTGAAGATCGACCGGATTCCGAATCCGTTCCCGGAATTTCGAGTGCCGGAAGGGCATACGGCCGGAAGTTACTTCGAGAAAGTCGTCCGAGAGGGATTTGCGTCCCGGGTTCCGACACTCGAACGCCTGAGCCAGCAAGGAATGCTGCACAATCCGCTTTCGGAATACGAGCGGCGGTTGACCTCCGAGATCAAGATGATCCAGCAGATGCGCTACGAAGGATACTTCCTGATCGTCTGGGACTTTATTCACTATGCGCGAACGCAGGACGTTCCGGTCGGTCCGGGACGCGGGTCGGCAGCCGGGAGCCTGGTGAGCTACGCGCTGCGTATCACCGACGTCGATCCCCTGCAATACAACCTGCTCTTTGAGCGCTTCCTGAATCCCGA
The DNA here is from genome assembly GCA_049512575.1 of Candidatus Acidiferrum sp. Lineage (GTDB taxonomy): Bacteria > Acidobacteriota > Terriglobia > Acidiferrales > UBA7541 > Acidiferrum. The sequence continues at coordinate 14,158 of JBEKWY010000081.1, read as the reverse complement.
ACGCGTTTCGATGCCGGATATCGACATCGATTTCTGCATGCGGCGACGCGGCGAACTGATCGAGTACGTAACGCAAAAATATGGGCGCGAAAACGTTGCGCAAATCATTACTTTCGGAACCATGGCGGCCAAGGCGGCGGTCAAGGACGTGGGCCGTGCGATGGACATCCCGTATGGAGAAGTCGATCGGCTGGCGAAGCTGATTCCGACGACGCTGGGAATCGAGTTAAAGGACGCTCTGGTGCAAGCGCCGCAACTCAAGGCCGCCGTCGATGCGGACGACCGATTGAAGGATTTGATGGCCGTCGCGTTGCGCTTGGAGGGGCTCTCGCGGCACGCGTCAACCCACGCGGCGGGCGTGGTTATTTCGCCACGGCCGCTCACGGATGTGGTCCCGCTCTACAAGGGGCCACGCGACGAAATCACTACGCAGTACGACATGAACGCGCTGGAACGCATCGGGCTGCTGAAGATGGATTTTCTTGGCCTGACGACGCTAACGGTGTTACACGATACGGTGCGCATGATCGAACAGAATCGCGGCGTCAAAGTCGATCTCGACAACTTGCTGCTGGATGACGCCGACACGTACAAGCTGTTCACGCGCGGCGACACGACGGCGATCTTCCAGTTTGAATCGCACGGCATGCGCGACATTTTGCGCCGGTATCAACCGACGCGTATCGAGGATTTGACCGCACTGAACGCGCTTTACCGCCCTGGCCCGATTCAGGGCGGCATGATCGACGACTTCATCAACCGCAAGCACGGCAAGACGAAGGTCAGCTACGAACTGTCGCAGCTGAAAGACATTTTGGAAGAAACCTACGGCGTGATCCTGTATCAGGAACAAGTGATGCAGATCGCCAACCGGCTGGCTAGTTTTTCTCTCGGAGAAGCCGACATTCTTCGCCGCGCGATGGGCAAGAAGAAAAAAGAAGAGATGGCGGCGCAGCGCGCGAAATTCATGGCCGGCTGCGCAACAAACAAGATTCCGGAGAAAAAGGCCGATCGAATCTTCAATCTGATGGAGGAGTTCGCGGGCTACGGATTCAACAAATCGCACTCGTGTGCTTATGCTTTGCTGGCCTATCAGACGGCATACCTAAAGACGCATTATCCCGTGGAATTCATGGCCGCACTGCTTACCTCGGAAACGGGAAATGCGGACAAAGCCGTGAAATATATCAATGAGGCGCGCGGGATGGGTATTTCGATCCTTCCGCCGGACGTGAATGAGAGCGATCTGTATTTCACGCCGGTGGGGGAAGCGATCCGTTTCGGATTGGCGGCCATCAAGAATGTCGGCGAGAACACCGCCAAGGCGATTCGGGAGTCGCGGCTGAGCCAGGGCGAATTCCGTTCGTTATATGCTTTTTGCGAGCGGATCGAGTCCCGCTTTCTGAACAAGCGGGTGTTCGAGAGCTTGATCAAGTCCGGAGCCGTGGATTCGCTTGGGCCACGTGAAAGCATGCTGGCATCGGTGGATGATGCGGTTGCGGCGCTGCAGCGAGCCACGCGTATTCGGGAATCCGGGCAACATGGGTTGTTTGGAACAGCGGCCGCGCCCGCGCCGGTAGCGTTCGAGATGCGCGAGGCGGCTCCCTGGAGCGAGGAAGAACGGCTCGCCAGCGAGTACGCCATGCTGGGCTTCTACGTCTCCGGGCATCCGCTGGCAAAGTACGCGTCGCGGTTGATGGAAATGAAGACCGTGTCGCTTGGCGAAGTGGAAGGGCAGCGCAACGGCAAGGAAATCACAGTGGCTGTGTTGATTGTCGGCGTGCGGCCGATGCGTTCGCGGAAGGGCGCTCGCTGGGCCATTTACACGATTCAGGACATGACCGGAATACAAGAACTCCTCGCATTTCCAGAAGCATTTGGAAAATTGGAGAATACGCTGAAGCCTCGGGTACCTCTGTTGATGAAGGTGCGTGTGCAAGTCGAGGAGTCGGGAACGCGGCTGTCGCTCCAAGAGGCTCGTGCGCTGGAAGGGTTGGCCGACTCGCAACCTGCGTCGAGCGTGCGGATTCGCATGAATCTGGAGAATTGCCCCGAGGACCTCGTGGATCGTCTCCAGGATATATTCGCGTCATTTCCCGGTCGAAATCCGGTAATCTTCGATCTGCTTAGTCCCGACGGCACGGTGGCGCAAATGGAAGTGCAGCGCCGGGTGCAGCTGTCCGCGGAACTGGTGACGGCGATTCGCGAAGTTTGCGGCGGGCAGTCGATCGATCTGGTGATGTGATGGCGCACAAGAACAAAGTTCAGCCCAGTACGGTGCCCGGTGACCGGGAACTGGCGATCGAGCGTCTCGAGAAGGACGTCGAAGAGTTGCGTCAGCTCGCCAACAGTCCCATGGCCGAAGCGGAGCTCGAACGCATTCGGCAGCAGGTCGCGGAACTTCGCCACGAGTTTTATTCTCACCTTGGCCCCTGGCAACGCGCGCAAATCGCGCGTCATCCGCAGCGTCCTTATACGCTCGACCTTATCGGACTGCTGTTCACAGACTTTGTGGAGCTGCACGGCGACCGCGCGTACGGAGACGACAAAGCGATCGTTGCAGGCCTCGCGAAATTTCACGGCCGCCCCATTGCGGTCATCGGCCATCAGAAGGGGCGCGACACCAAGCAACGGCTGCTGCGGAACTTCGGCCAGCCGAAACCTGAAGGCTATCGCAAGGCGCTGCGGGTGATGGAGCTGGCGGCGAAGTTCGGCAAGCCAGTGTTCACGTTTATCGACACGCAGGGGGCCTATCCCGGGATCGATGCCGAGGAACGCGGCCAAGCCGAAGCGATCGCCAAGAATTTGCGGGAGATGGCGCGGCTGCCCGTTCCGATCATCGTGACGGTCACGGGCGAAGGCGGATCCGGCGGGGCGCTGGCGATCGCGGTCGGGGACCGCGTCAATATTCTGGAGAACAGCTTTTATTCGGTCATTTCGCCGGAGGGTTGCGCCGCGATCATGTGGCGCGATGCTTCTAAGGCAGAGACTGCCGCGGTGGCTCTGAAGATTACCGCGAACGATTTGAAAGAGTTGGGAATTGTCGACGAGATCGTCCCGGAGCCTGAAGGTGGCGCGCACACTTCTTATGAAGCTGCGGCGCGGTTGCTCGATGAGGTCCTCGATCGGCAATTGGTGGCTCTCACGAATGAAACTACGAAAGACCTGTTAGACGCGCGCTACGAGAAGTTCCGCAAGATGGGACAGTTTTTCGACCTGGGAAGCTGAGGCTGTCGAGAGTCTGCAAATCGAAAAGCGCCAATCAGGAGATTGGCGTTCCTGGCTTATGCGCGCTTGAGTCCTAGCACGTTGCCAATCGCCAGGAGTCGTTCAGGCATTCCCTCCACCCGGTAGCACATTCGCAACGTCCTCTGCCGCTATCGTTGTAGCCACTCCATGCTGGGTTTATTCTGGAGCAGCCATCATCCAACGTGCACCGGGTTAGGGGAAGACTGCCGCGAAGCAACGGCCGGCGCAGGGAGAACAGCACTCATCATGTCGGAACCTTTCCGTCCGTATGAAAAGCTCGTGGAGATCACCATCCACGGCAAGAAGTTCCAAGTGCCGGAACGGAACTCCCTGCTGCGTTGCTTCCAATTCATCAGCCCGGAAACGATTCCGTATGGCAGGTTCTGCTGGAACCAGGAATGCCAATATTGCCGAGTATCCTGTCAATTGCCAGACGATGATGAGCCGCGGGAGATGCTCAGCTGCAAGTTCATCGTAATGGCTGGGATGGAAATCACCGAACTCAGCCAGGAGCTAAAGTGGTGTCTGCGCGCCAAGCTGCCTTCAGACGCGCCGGTCAGCCAGTAGATTTCGTATTTTCAGGGCCAAATGGTTCGATTTATCACACAACTTTCGCTTTGTCTGCGTGTTTGAACCGACCAGTATGGATCGCGTGGCGGCGGTTGTGCGACGTCAACACCCCTATTACCCCCCGGCGCCCAACCGCCTCCGACACTGGCCACCCCCAACTGATATTTTTCTGTCGACTCTCTGATATGGCGATTTGATGTATAGATTTGATTCTAAATGGTTTACGCTTCGCGCGGGACGACTCTGAATCCAGCCGATCTTGAATTGAACCGCCTCGCAGACCGTCTACGTTTCCCTTATTTGCGCTTCGTACCCGCCTCGATTACGATTCCACACGAGCACTAAATGACGAACACCGACCTCCTGCTTTGCGATGGATGTGGCCAGCCGGCATCGTCCGAGCACATTGCTAAGCGGTTGCAGAGACTGGAATGGACGACGCGCTATCGGCCGGTGCATATAGGGACGGTCCTGTTGGGGGCATTTGCGCCGGAAGACGCCGCGACGTTTCTGTATGCGATCCCGAATACCGGGGATTTTATTGGGGAGGCCGGGAAGGTTTTGGCGTCGAGCGGCGTTTCGCAAAACGGGAAATCATCGGAGGCCACGCTTGCGGAGTTTCAACGTGCCGGGTTCCTGCTGACGTATGTTCTGGAATGTCCGCTGAATCCAGGCTTCAATGATAAGGCCGCAATTCAGGGGCTGCTTCGATCGCGGCTTCCCGCTTTATTGGCGCGGGTGCGGCGATCGTTGAGGCCGAAGCGAATTGTTCCAATTTCGAGTTCTCTTGAGTCGCTGATGGAGTCCCTAGGCGAAGGCGAGTTGGGATGCTCCGTTGTGCTCGACGGTGGCAAACCGTTTGCTCTCGATGGTGCCGCGCCGGACCTGGCGATTGGACGCCTGAATCAAGTTCTAACCCGGGCCGTTGCCCCGAACCAGTAGGTGAGCAGCATGACCCTGTACCTCCGGACGGGCGGTACTTGGCCTTCTGGGCGCTATTGCGACATTAGAGCTATGATAGAATCGCGCGAAGCGTGAGTTTGCGCTGAGTTGGACCGCCTTCCGTGCAAAGACGAGTAAAATTCGGGGTTGGTATCGGGGTCATCGTTGTGTCGATGGCCTTTCTGGCGTGGCTTGGCTACGGCGAGAGCAAGACCTACTACCACACCATTGCTGAGTTGCCGACCTTGCAAGGCGCTGCTCGCGCCCACCGTCTGCGCGTGGGTGGAACGGTTGAACCGGGAAGCATTCACCGGTTGCAGGGACGGGTTGATTTCGTGCTGCAGGGAGAAGGGCAGTCTCTGGCGGTGAGTTACGTGGGCAGCGATCCGCTGCCGGACACATTTGTTGACAAGTCCCAGGCGCTGGTAGAGGGAAGCCTGGCGAAGAATGGAAGTTTTGTGGCGGAGCAGGTCCAGGCCAAGTGTGCGTCCAAGTATGAGGCGGCGCCGACAGCTGGACCACCCGCAAAATCTGCTGAGACCGGGGCAGATTCGAACTCGCGCGGCGGCGGTACGCTGTAACGATATCGGGATCGAGGCAAAAGGGCAGCGCGCCCAAAGCTGCCGGGGGAAGGCGGGTCTTAGGTGGATGTATTCGGATCATTTGCACTCCTGTTAGCTTTCGTCTGTGCCGTATATGCATTTGTAGGCGGCATCTTCGCGATTCGTACACGGCATCCGCTCCTGGTCAAGAGTACAAGGCAAGCAGGGATGGCGACGTGCGGGCTGATTTTCATCGCCACGTTCAGCCTGGTTTATCTCTTCTTCAGCGACAGTTACTGGGTCTCTTACGTTGTGGCGCACAGCAACCGCGATCTCTCCACTTTTTACAAGATTGCCGCGCTTTGGTCCGGCCAGGAAGGCTCGCTGCTGTTCTGGAGCTTTCTGCTGGCGATTTACGTTTTCTCCGCTTTGTTCGTCTATCGGAATAAAAACGGGGAGTTGATGCCGTACGTCGGCGTGGTTCTCGCCGGCGTGCAGATCTTTTTCTTGACGCTGAACAATTTCGTGGCCAGCCCGTTCAAGGTTCTGGCGACTCCGGGCGCAAATGGGGCGCTGGAAATCTTTACGCGCGCGGACGGCAACGGCCTGACGCCGTTGCTGCAGTATCCGGAGATGGTGATCCATCCACCGAATCTTTATTCGGGCTACACGGGCTTTACAATTCCGTTCGCGTTTGCGCTTGGAGCTTTGCTGGCTCGCTATCCCGGCGAAAAGTGGATTCACCTGACCCGCAAATGGACGATGATTGCGTGGTGCTTCCAGACCGCGGGTGTTCTGCTCGGAGCGCACTGGGCTTACGCGGTGCTCGGTTGGGGTGGTTACTGGGGTTGGGATCCGGTCGAAAACGCGTCGCTGCTGCCGTGGCTTACGGGCACCGCGTTCCTGCACTCGGTGATGATGCAGGAAAAGCGCGGGATGATGAAAGTGTGGAACGTCTGGCTGGTTTTCTTGACGTTCATGCTGTGCATTCTGGGGACGACCCTTACGCGCAGCGGAATCGTCAGTTCGGTACACGCCTTCGCGCAATCGAGCATCGGCAACTGGTTCGTGGGCTTCCTGGCGCTGATTCTTGTGGTGTGCTTCGTTGCCTATGTGAAGAATCGCGACTATTTGAAAAGCGAGAATCAGCTCGACTCCATCGTGTCGCGTGAATCCAGCTTCCTTTTCAACAATTTGATTCTGCTGGTGTCCTGCGTGGCAGTTCTGTCTGGGACCTTGTTTCCGGTGTTTTCAGAATGGTTGTCGGGCTCGCGTATCAGCGTCGGAGCGCCATTCTTCAACAAGGTGAACATTCCACTCGGATTGATACTCCTTTTTCTGACCGGGGTTGGGCCTCTGCTGGCCTGGCGCAAGACTTCGGTCGACAGTTTGAAACGCAATTTCGGCTGGCCGTCGCTATTCAGCTTGGCAGTGGGCGCCGTGATATTTGCGCTCGGGCTTCATGAGTTCTATTCACTAGTCTGTCTGATTTTGTGCGTTTTCGTAGCCTCCACGATTGTCATGGAGTTCTATCGCGGCGCTCGGGTCGTTCGAGCGCGGTCCGGCGCTTCGTTCGCGGCTTCTGCTGTCGATTTGACGCTGCGCAACACGCGCCGCTACGGCGGCTACATCGTACACATGGGGATGGTTTTGATCTTTGTGGGCTTGGCGGGCGCCGCATTCAACAAGGACGTACAGAAGGACATGCAGATCGGTTCCACGCTGCAGATCGGCCGGTATAACCTGCTGCTGCAGAGCTTCGACTCCAAGCCGGAGCGAAATTACACGTCGGAGCGGATGGTCGTCGAGGTGATGCAGAATAACAAGCCTCTGATGATGCTCTATCCGGAGCGGCGATTCTTCCAGACGAACCAGGAATCCGGCACCATGGTGGCGATTTATTCGACGCTGCGGGACGACTTGTACGTCGTATATGCGGGACAAAGTCCCGAGACGCAGACGCCCGTCATTCACGCTTACCTGAATCCGTTGGTCAAGTGGATCTGGCTGGGTGGCGCCATCGTAGTGATGGGTACGATTGTGACGTTGCTACCCAACCGCCGGAGCGTCCTGGCTTTCGCCGCTGTGCAGGAGCCTACCGCTGCACGCCCAATGTCACCCTCACTGGCGCCTTCGGTTACCTTGCGGGAAGGCCATGACTAGAATGCGACGACGGAAGACCTTGCTCTTTTTTATCGCGAGCGTTTGCACTTTGGCGCTCGGCGTCTCAGCTACAGCTCAGGACCGGGCCAAGCAAATTGGCGGCAAGTTCATGTGCATGTGCAGCTGCAACCAGGTTTTGACCCAGTGCAACCACGTCGGATGCACAACTTCGACGGCGATGCTGAAAGAGTTGGACCAGTCGCTAGCGCGCGGGGATTCCGAAGACGTTATCACGCAGGCGTTTGTCCAGGAATTCGGCACTAAGGTCTATGCCGAGCCGCCTAAGTCGGGCCTTAGCCTGGTTGCCTGGGTATTGCCGAGTGTCTACCTTTTGGGCGGGACATTGCTCGTTGTTTTCATTATTTCGCGATGGCGTTCGCGAATCCATCTCGAGACCGCGGCTGCGAGCGGCGGCCCTTCTGGGATTTCGGCGGAAGAGTTGGAGCGGGCGCGGCGACGCGTGGCGCGCGAGACAGAGGATTGATGATCAGCGGCCTGCTTCCGATTTCTTTGCTATTTGTAATTACTTCCGCCGACGGTGCGGTGCTGGGGGCGTGCCTGGCGCTGGCGATGGCGACGTTGCTGTTCATATTTTACATTCAGCCGGACGCTTCGGACCTGGCGCCACATCGGACGAAATTGGATCAACTGATGGAGCAGCGAGATACGATTTACGACAACCTCCGCGACCTGAGATTTGAATTTCGCTCCGGCAAATACTCCGAAGGCGATTTCGAGGCGATGAAAGCCGGGCTTGAAAAAGACGCAGCGTTAGTTCTCGCGCAGATCGATCAGGTGACAGAAGCGCAGGTACGCCGTCCTCGCGGGGCGCGCCCGGTGGACGCCGGGCGTGGCGCACGATAATGCGAAAATTCAGACTTTTCGGACTGCTCGTGGCGCTTGTTCTCGCGCCCGTTGGATTCGCGCAGGCGGGAACCGTTCACGGCACCGTCAAAAACGGCACGACTGGCAAGCCGGGCGCCGGCGTGGAAGTGATTCTGATTCAGCTGCAAGGCGGGATGCAGCCGGTTGCCAATTCCAAAGCGGATGCGCAGGGCCAGTTCACCTTCGACAATCCTGCTCTGGGCGCGCAGCCTATGCTGATTCGCGCGGTCTTTCACGGTGTGAACTTTCACCAGGCGGTGCCTCCCGGAAAGACTGAAGTTGAAGTCGAAGTTTTCGATCCAACGCAGGACCCCAAGACGGTTACGATTCCCTCGCACATCGTGATCCTGCAGCCGAACGGGTCAACGCTAATCGTTGGTGAAGAATATTCGGTACAGAACAATTCCAATCCTAAACAGGCTTATTTTCGAGCGGACGGCAATTTTGAGTTTGCGCTGCCGGAGAAAGCGCAACTGCAACAGACTGCGGCGTGGGGACCGTCCGGCATGCCGGTGGTGCAGGCAACCATCGACAAGCCTAAGAATCATTATGCCGTTGCGTTTGCGTTTCGTCCGGGCGAGAGCGGCGTGCGGTATTCCTATGAGCTGCCGTATGCCGGCAACACGGCTACGGTGAAACTTCCCACGTTGTATCCAGGCGCGAAACTGCTGGTTCTTGCAGCGCCCAGCGTGCAAGTCAGCGGCGAAGGATTGGAGCCGGGCGGCCAAGAGCAGGGAATGACCGTGTACGGCCGCGAAAGCTTGTCGACGAATGCTGTTTTCACGTTGAATGTTTCCGGTACGGCGCCACCGCCGAATGCGCGTGGCGATTCCGATCCCGGTTCACAGTCGCAAGATCAGCAGGGTGGCGGAGTGGTCGCGAGCCCGGTGACCGTGCAACAGATTCCGGGGCGGCTCGACGTGTTGAAATGGCCGCTGGTCGCCGGATTTGTGGGGCTGTTTGCGCTGGGAGCAATTCTGCTGGCGCGGAAGCCGGTGGTGGCGGTAGCCGGTGGCGCGCCGTATGACGCTGCGAGTGGATCGCCAGCGAAATCGAAGAAAGTCAGCGCTTCAAAAGCGGCTGCAGATGCGGCACCTTCCGCGAATATGGCCGAAGTCGATGCCGCCGTCAGCACGAGTCTCGATTCGCTGAAGGATCATATCTTTCGGCTGGAATTGCGGCGGCAGGCCGGCACGATCTCCGAAGAAGAGTATGCGCAGGAGCGCGCGCGGACGGAAAAAGTGCTCCGCGATCTCGTGCGGGGCTGAGCGGTGCGCGTGTTGATTCGCTGGACTCAGTGCGAAGACGGGCACAGCGATGCTGTGCCCCTACGGAGATTGTTTGAGCGCGAGAGTCTTCTTTGACGCCACCAGCGGTTCGTTCTACCAGCATTCGCTTTGAAGATATCGACAAGAGGTATGGTGGGCTGTACGCCCTGCGGCGGGTGTCCCTGGAAGTAGCCGCGGGGGAATGTATTGTGCTCGCCGGACGGAATGGTTCCGGCAAGACCACGCTGTTGAGGATTGCTGCACGGTTGGTGAGGCCGTCGGCAGGGAAGTTGAGCTTCTCAGCCCAGGGAAGCGATGAGAGCACCGTCGCGAAGAGCATAGGATTCGTGGCACATGCGACGATGGTGTACGACGATCTGACCGCCGAGGAAAATCTGCTGCTCTTCGCGCGGCTGCAAGGAATTGCGCAGCCGGTGCAGCGAGTCGAAGAACTCCTGCGCGATGTAGGCCTCTTCGATCGGCGCGGTTCGCTGGTGCGGACGTTTTCGCGAGGGATGCGGCAACGCGTGGCGATCGCAAGGGCGTTGCTGAATGCGCCGGGGATTTTGCTGCTAGACGAGCCCGCGACCGGGCTGGATCCGCAGGGAACTGCTTGGTTGGCGGAGACACTGCGGCGTATGGGCGACGCAGGTTGCACGATCGTAATGAGCCTGCACGGTGAATCGGAGATTTCGGCCTTGGCGACGCGTGCCATTCGGCTGGATGCCGGGGCGGTCGTCGCCGATACGCGATCGGGCGCTGACCTTCGCTCGATCCTGGCATTCGCCGACGCGTAGACGACCACACCGATGAGCCTCTTCGCAAACACCACGGTTTTGCTCGGCAAGGAACTGCGGACGGAGTTCCGCTCACGCGAGTTGTTGACGACAACGATTGTTTTCATCCTGATCGTGCTGGTGTTGTTCAGCTTCACGTTCGACCCGCTTTCGGATGAGGCCCGGCGGTTTGGCGCTGGCCTGCTGTGGCTCGCGTTTCTGTTTGCTGCGTCGCTGATGCTGCAACCTTGCTTTCTTCGGGAGCAGACCAACGATACGTTGAGCGCCCTGCGGCTATCGGTATCGGACCCATTCGCGATCTTCCTAGCGAAACTGGCAGCGAATACACTTTTTCTCCTGCTTACCGAATTGCTGCTGCTGCCCATTTTTGCGGTCATGTACAACGTGCGTGTGTTGCCGGTGCTGCACTGGATCGCCCTGGTGTTTTTTCTGGGCAGCCTCGGCGTCTCGATTGCCGGCACCGCGCTGTCGGCGATTTCCGCGCAGGCGCGAATGCGTGAGCTGCTTTTGCCACTGCTGCTGCTGCCATTGCTGACTCCCATCCTGATCGCCAGCACCGAGGTGACGTCGGCATTGCTGGACCGTTCACCATACGTGCAATGGAAGGGCGTGGGATTCCTGGTGGCGTTCGATGTCGTGTTTTTGACGGCGTTGTGGCTTTTCGGCGAATATCTTCTGGAGGAGTGAAGCGTCATGTGGAAACGGGGATTTGTTGGTGCAGCCGTCCTGTCGCTTGTGGCGGCATCGGCGTACGCTTCCTTCTTCATTGCTCCAACCGAGCGCACCATGGGGTTAATCCAACGAATTTTCTATTTTCACGCGGCCAGCGCTTGGGCCGGGATGACGGCTTTCTCCGTATGTTTTGTCGCGAATCTGCTGTATGTATGGCGCAGGCAGCCGAAGTGGGATTCGCTGGGCGTGTCCGCCGCGGAAGTGGGTCTTGCGTTTATCACCATCGTGCTGATCACCGGGCCGATCTGGGCCAAGCCGGTTTGGGGAATCTATTGGACTTGGGATGCGCGCCTCACTTCCACGTTCGTGCTCTGGCTGCTCTATATTTCCTATCTGCTGCTGCGCACGTTGATTGAGGAACCGGATCGCCGGGCGCTGCTCAGCGCGCTGTTTGGGATCTTCGCGTTTCTCGACGTGCCGCTGGTGTTCGGCGCGATTCGCTGGTGGAGAACGCAGCATCCCGCTCCGGTGATTATGGGAGGTCCTGGTTCGGGGCTTGAACCTACAATGCGCGCGGTCTTTTTTTTCAGCGTATTTGCGCTGCACGCGTTGATGGCATTCCTGATCGTCGAACGCTACGGTCTGGAGAAATTGCGCGTGGAGCTGGAAATCGTGCGCCGCGAGGCGGAGGCGGTATGAAGAATCTGGGCAGCGTGTTCGCGGCCTACCTTGTGGGCTGGGCGGTGTTTTTTGCGTTTTATCTGACCGTAGCAAGACGCACCGCGTTGCTGCGAGAAGAACTGGATCGCTTGAAGCAATCCATGAAGAAAGGCAGCTAGGTGGCTGCAAAGAAACGCGTCGGGATCGTGCTGTTTCAGCTGGGTGGGCCGGATTCACTCCAGGCGGTGGAGCCTTTTCTGCTGAACTTGTTTCTCGATCCGGACATCATTCCCATGGGGCCGCTGGGTTTTCTGCGCCGGCCGCTGGCAAAGCTGATTTCGTCGCGACGGTCGATCCCTGTGGCGGGGAAGTATGCGGAAATCGGGCGACGCTCGCCAATCGGACTGCTGACCGAACGGCAGCGGGTACGATTGGTCGCGGCGGTTTCCCCGTATATCGATCCGGTGGTGGTTACGGCCATGCGCTATTGGCATCCGCTGACCTCAGAAGCCGTGGATACGTTGCGGAAGGCTGGGCCGCTGGACGAGATCGTGCTCTTGCCCCTGTATCCGCACTTTTCGTATGCGACGACGCTCAGCAGTTTAAAAGAGTGGCGGCGCGTCTATGGTCAAACAAAAGGCAGCCAGTCAAATGGCGGACCTAAGGTGTGCACCGTTGGGCAGTTCTACAACCACCCGCAATACGTTCAGGCTGTGGTACAGCGGATCGGGTCGATTCTGCGGCAGTTTCCGGATAGTTTGCGCATCCATCTGGTGTTCAGCGCCCACGGGTTGCCGATGAGCCTTGTCGAGAAGGGCGATCCGTACCCCAAGCAGATCGAGGAAACCGTGCGATTGGTCTGCGAAGCAGGCGAGAAACAGTATCCCTCGTGGCCGCGCACGCATCTACTGTGTTATCAGAGCCGCGTAGGCCCCGCGAAATGGCTGCAGCCGCCGCTTACGGGAACGATTGAACGATTGGGCCACGAAGGCGTGAAGGAGATGCTCGTTGTGCCGATCTCTTTTGTTACGGAGCACATCGAGACATTGCACGAGATCAATATCGAGGCGCGCGACGAAGCCAAGAAAGTGGGAATTGAGAGATTTCGCATGATGCCGGCGCTGGGTGACTCGCCTTTGTTCATTAGGGCGCTGAAAGAGCTGGTTTTAGACGCGGTCGGGGTTGAATCTATTGCGCCCGTGGCGCAAGCGTCCGCGGGAATTCATTAGGATTTGACCGGCGTGCTCAAGATTTGGCACCAGCACGCGTATGGAAGTCTCGCTGAGGTATAATTCGCAGCCGGGGCTAGGGCTATGACGTCGACCTACAATCGAGGTGTGCATCGCTTCGCCGTCTTCGTGGTTGGGTGGACGGTGTTGCTGTTTGTCGCAGGGGCGCTGGTTACCTCGAATGACGCCGCGTTGTCCGTGCCAGATTGGCCGAAATCGTTTGGTACGTGGTTTCCCTCCCTGCGGATGTTGGCGGGTGGCGCGTTTTTTGAGCACTCGCACCGGGTGATCGCGGGCTGCCTTGGTATTTTTACCTTGGGGCTGGCGACTTTGATTTGGGTCAAGGACAGCCGGCGCTGGCTGCGCTGGTTCGGGGTGGTCGCGGTCGCGGGCATCGCGGTGCAGGCTGTATTGGGGGGCGAAGTCGTGCGGCAATTGCTGCACTACTGGTTGCCGGTAATCCATGCGTGTTTCGCGCAAATTGTTTTTGGGGCGCTGTTGGCCATCGCGGTCTTTACCAGCCAATGGTGGGTGTCGGAGCGTCCGCAACTCGCCGATAGCGGGACACCTTCGATTCATGCGGTCACCATCGTGAATGCGGAAGTCATCTTCTTCCAGGTGGTGCTGGGTGCGGGTTTTCGGCACCTAGAGATTCCGGTGTGGCCGCACATTGCCGGGGCGTTTGTGGTTTTGGGCACGGTCATTTGGACCGCGATTGTGCTTCGCAAGCGATTCGGGGCATCGCCGGAACTCTCCAAGGCGCGCGTTCTACTTCACGCAATTTTCGGCATCCAGTTTCTGCTGGGTCTCGGCGCGTACTGGTCGCGGCTGACGACCGTGGGTGCGGCGCAGCCCATGCCCGTCATGGTATGGCTGACCGTAGTGCATACGGTGGTGGGCGCGATTTTGTTCGCGTTTTCGGTGTTCATCGTTTTGATTTGCCATCGCATCGTTCCGCGGCGTGGGGAAGTTGCGGCTACGGCGCCACGCCAGGTTGCCGCCCAGTGAGCACCGTTCGCACTACCGAGATGGCGCTCGGGTCCCGAGCAAACGCGTATGTTGCGCTGACCAAGCCGGACGTCTCCTTCCTGGTGTTGATGACGACCGCGGCGGGCTACTACATGGGGGCGCGCGGTCCGGTCAATTGGCTGAACATGGTTCAGACGGTGTTTGCCACCATG
>JBEKWY010000080.1:0-21993 GCA_049512575.1 Candidatus Acidiferrum sp. | reverse complement strand
GATAGAGATACAAAAAATATGCCGCCGCCAGCGCCGCAAAACCGGCGAATCGCCATGTTCGCGGCCGTACGCACCCCAGAACGCAGAAACCAAAGATCGCGGAAATCGTCGTTAACCTCGAAACCAGCAATCCGATCCAAGCCGCATAGAGCGAAACGCGCAGATTCTCGGGGAGCATCGCCGTCGCGAACATCGCCACGAAATACAATTCCGCCGGCAGCGCTAAGGCCTTCCACCACACAGGATCGCGGCGCCGCGAAATCCCTTCCGTAACGAAACAAATCATTCCGAACAGCACCAACATCCACGCGAGGGTCGCGTATCTGTCTCCATACACCATCAACTGGTCGGAGCCGTTGGACTGCCAGAACGGGAGGCCGCTCTGCCAATCCACCGTCAAGTCCGTGCGTCGGTGCAGGTACCACCGAATCCCTGCAAAAATGGCGACTGCCGCAGCCGGCGAAACGGCTTTCCACCAGCCGGGCAGGACTCGCCGGATCGCAACATACCCAAGCGTCGCTAGCGCCCAGAAAAAGCCGATAGGATGCGCCAACCAAGCCAAGGCGGCAAAAATTGACGCTCCGACGGTGTCCACTACCCCCCCTGTCCACCGCATCGGCCACGCAATCGCCAGGCAAAAACACCCCAGGCCAATCGATACGTAGTAGTTCATGAACCCCATGTTGAAGGAATAGCCGTAAGCCAGGATCGCCACGCAAGGCGTCAGCAACCACGCGGGTCGCTGTATGACCAAACTGACAAAAGCAAAAACGCCCCAGAAAAAGATCAGCACGCAAGCGGACACAACAATCTTTTCCGCCGCCACAAACCCCACCAGATTCGCAATGTGCAAGAGTGACACATCGAACAGTATGTTGTGCGACTGATGCGCCAAATACAGACCCGGAGCCTGCCCCTTGCCAATCAGTTGCGCCAGCCACGCGTTGTAGACATGGCTACCTAGGTCGCCAGCTTCAATATGTGGATGCCATAAGCAAGGCACAATCACCAGCGCCGACACAATCGCTACGAACCACCAATTCTGCCGTACGAATCTCAGCCCATCGCCGACGGCACTCCGCTGTTGCGTCATCTCGAATCGCAATCCATGGTTCCTTCGGGGCCCCAGTTATGGCGTGGTCAAATGACGCGTCATTCTACTCGCTCCCAGAAGCCTATGCTGTTCGCCATCGCCACCGCCCAATAGACTCCGAGTGGCACAGGCACTCCTGCCTGTACTCCGACGACCGCAACTCACCCAAAGTGACACGATTCGCAGACGGATCCAAACCTGTAGTTGTGAAGTTACAGCATCGATCGCAATCTCAACCCACGGTCTTCTTCTTCCCCCGATGCTTCCGACGAATCCGCTCCCTGCCCCGCGTCTGTTCCAAGTTCTCTCGCTTCCCGTCCCGCGCGTGTCCCTTCCAAAAAGCCTCCACCGTCCCCCGCGCCAGCCATTCCCGGTCCATCGACGGTCCAAAAATATGCTTGAACATCATCGGCCCGAAAAGTAGCGCCACTCCTAGGTCTTCATCCAGCAACGCCGGAAAAATCCCTCGGCGAACTCCTCGCCGCAGCAGTTTCTTCAGGCCATCGCGCGCACGCTCCATGACCCGCGCGCGCCAGGCTCGCCCGAACTCGAGATTCCGCGCGGAGTACGCGATTAAATGTGGCATCAATTTTTTCTGAATAGCTGCTTTCTCAGGCGCCGGCTCATACTTCAGGAACCCGATGATGTCCGCCTTCAGGTCTCCCGAGTCTGTTTCCTCGGGCCCCTCGTCCGCGCCATGCACGTGGACCAACACTTCCAGGCACAGAGCTTCTTTGTCCGCCCAATGTTTGTAGATCGTTGCCTTGCTGACCCGCGATGCTGCGGCGATGGCATCCACGCTCGTTGCGTCAATCCCGCGCTCCGAGAACAGCTTCGCCGCCGTATCCAGCACCTTCTCGTGCGCGCGTTCGCTTAGTCCTCGTGGCATTGCCTAGATCTCGATCTTTGAAAAACGCCAGGCTCCCAGGCACAACAAAATCACGGCTACAATCGCAAGGACAACCAAGTCTACGGCGCTCCCAAAGTGTGCTCTGCCGATCAGCGCCGCGCGCAATCCATCCACCCCGTAGGTAAGCGAATCGGCCGACGTCACGATGCCCAGCGCACGTGGCAGATGGTCGAGCGGAAACAGCGCTCCCGAAAGAAAGAAAATCGGCAGCACCAGAAAATTCATAACGATCGGAAACGCCTGCATGTCCTGCAGGCTCGATCCTATTGTTGTACCCAGGGCCGAGAATACGATGGCGATCAGCGCCAGAAACAGGAACCCCAGCGGCACCATGGCCAGACTCACCGGACGAAATCCCGCAATGAGGCATACCGCGGTGATGAGCAATCCCTGAATCATCGATGTGGTTGCCGCCCCCAGCGTGCGCCCGATCATGATCTCGATTCGCGGTACCGGCGCCACCAGCGTCTCTTTCAAAAACCCAAACTGCCGGTCCCACAGCAAAGCAATTCCCGAAAATACCGACGAAAAAAGCACCGCCATCCCGATCACTCCGGGAGCCATGAACTGCAGATAGCTGCCGCCGCCTGCTTTCTGAAACACCGGCCCCAGTCCGAACCCCAACACCAGCAAATAAAGCAACGGCTGCCCTAGCGAGGCGATGATTTGGGCTCTCGATCTCGAATACCGTTTCAATTCCCGCAGCCACAGAATATAGATCGCCTCCATCTATCGCCTCCACATCTTTGCCACTTGCCGCATCTGGTCCGCTGAGCCCGCGCTTTCGTCGCGGATGGCGGTTCCGGTCAACGCGAGAAATGCATCTTCGAGTGATTCCTTTCCCGTCTGTGCCTTCAGGTCCGCCGGTCAACCCGTTGCCACGATGCGTCCGTGATCGATGACCGCGATGCGCTGCGCCACGCGGTCCGCTTCATCCATGTAATGCGTGGTCAGGAAAACGGTCACGCCCTCGGTCTGGTTCAGGTTCTTCACATGGGTCCAAAGCTGGTTACGGCTCTGGGGGTCCAATCCCAGAGTCGGCTCGTCCAGAAACAAAATCTTCGGCGTGTGCAGGAAACCCCGCGCGATCTCCAGTCTCCGTTTCATGCCGCCGGAAAATTGCTTTACCGGACTATCTTTCCGCTCCCACAACTCAAACAGTTTCAGCAGCGTCTCGGATCGCTCCCGCCGCACTTTTCGCGGCACGTGATAGAGCACCCCGTGCAGGTCCATGTTCTCCCAGGCGGTGAGATCCTGATCCAGGCTGGGATCCTGGAACACGATCCCGAATCGCTTTCGCACTTCATGCTGGTGTTCGGTAGGGTTGAGGCCGTCAATCTCCAGTGTCCCGCTCGTGGGCGCGAGCAGAGTCGTCAGCATCTTGATCGTGGTGGTCTTCCCAGCCCCATTCGGTCCCAAAAACGCAAAGATCTCGCCGCGAGCCACGTCAAACGAAATGTTATCCACCGCCGCGAACTCTCCAAATCGCTTCACCAAATGCTGCACGCGAATCATGAAGCCTCCAGGCTAGGTAAGCGTCGTAGCGAAATTTCACGATTGCGGATACTAAACGGTTCAGTTCAGAATGTCAAGCCGACGGGATGGCGCTCGCAAGCGCGAGGTATGCACACACGCATAGGGGCATAGTATTGCTGTGCCCCGTTCGGGCAAGATCGTTAGCTACTCAGTAGGTTGTTTGTTTGCGACCAACATTACTTCGACAACTGATTTTCGCCCAACCTCTTCAACCGGTCGCGCAAGCGCCGCTGTAATACGGTTGGAGTATTCGGGTTGAACGCCACCAGATACCACAAAGGCTGGCTGCGATCCCGGCTCAGCCACGTCAAGGTCGTCGCATCCGCGTTCGGATGCCGCGCCACGTTCTCGCGAATCGCTCCGTAGGGATGCTTCGCCAGCTTGTTCAACGTCTTCGAGTTCGCCCGTGGATGCTCGCTGATCAAACGCAGCAAGTAAAAATCCGTCTGCGGAGCCTGCTTCACCAGCTTTTCCAGCATCTCGGGCTTGGCATCCGCGCTGAGCACCAGGCCGATTTTCTCGTCCCACGCCGTATTGATCTGGTTCAGTTCCCGCGTTCGCGCGTGAATCAGTTCTTCCAGTATGCGTCGCTCTTGTTGCATGCGCGCAATCGGCAATTCCGTGCCTTCCAACGAATCCAGTACGCGCAGCAAATGCTGGCGTTCTCCGAACACGATCTGTGAGGTGCGCGTAGTCGCGCCCTTTTCCTTCTCTTTGTGTTGCACCAGGTCGGAACGTCGCATGTTTTGGTTGCTCCGGCTCAATCCCTTCCCAAGCCTATCCAGGGACCTCGCCTGTATCTACGCTGCTCGTATATCTCGGAAGCGAATGATAGGACCACTTCGTATAGCCACTGCGAATTATGTAATGGGTCGTCCATGCGGTAAAGTTACCTGCGAACCGTGTGTGCCCGATTTGCCACCGTGACGAAATTTGTCTCGAAGAGCGCAATTATCGGGGCTCTTCCGCTTCCCCAGAGACCTCGAAGGATTAGCGGGCCTCGAGAGAGCCTCGATTTGTTCGATTACCGGCCCATAGCGAAAAGGAAATCGCGAATCATGCCGCCACCAAATTCCGCCTTCGACGAACACAAAGATGAACTCGACCACTACGAGCAGATGTTTGGCCGCGAGCGCGGTCGCCTGGCCGTCTCCCTCGATCGCCTGACCAACGCTTTGGTCCTGGTAGGCCAGCACGGCGTCTATTGCACCAGCCAGCGCAACCCTATGGTTCCGGCCATGGACCTGCGCATGATCGTGCAGGAACTCGTTCACGCGAAGGAACTCACGCAATCCGTGATGGAGGAATTACGACGAGCGAAGGAAGAGCAGTCGTCCGCATCCTGATGCGAGAAACCACTACGACTCCCCGGCGCACGAACGGCTCCGAATTCGATCCGTCGAGCCGCGCACGCCACGCGCATGTATCTCGCGATTCCTCGCCGTCAATTCAATTCCATGAGTTTATTTGTTTACAAGAAACGGGTTGGACTGGCGCTCTTCGCCGATACTTGTGCGCGGACCATGGCCCGGGTGCACGACGGTTTCATCCGGCAGCTGCAACAGTTTGCTCCTCAGCGAATCGAGGATTTTCTCCATCGAGCCGCCCCAAAGATCGGTTCGGCCAATGCTTCCCGCAAACAACGTGTCGCCGGCAAATAGTTGCGGCGGCGCAGCCGAAGTGATCTTGCCGGTGTCCTGGGGCAGGTAAAGTGAGATGCTGCCCGGACTATGCCCAGGTGTGTGCATCACTTGCGCAGCCATCGATCCCCACTGCAAAAGGTCGCCGTCGGTCAGTAACTGATCGATCTCTCCGGTCTCCGGCGTTGGCACGCCGAGAAATGCAGCCTGAACGTCCATGCCTTGGTACAGCGGTACATCGTCGCGATGCATCATCACCGGCGCGCCGGTGTACTGGCGCAATTTGTACAACCCCCCGACATGGTCGATGTGCGCGTGCGTGCTCACAATCGCCTTCACAGTAAGTTTGTGCCGCCCGAGCAGTTCCAGGATGCGGCTGACTTCGTCCCCGGGATCGATGACCAGCGCCTCACCCGTGGCCAGGTCCCCGATGATCGAACAGTTGCATTGCAGCATCCCGACAGGAATGGTGATCTGCACGAATCGTTCGCTGCTTGCGTCGAGCGCTGCTTTCGGATCGGGCATGTGCGGCAGTATAGCATCGGCGCTCATCGTGTCTGCTAAACTGCTCATGGCCGCGGAGTCGGCGCGAAATGGAAGCTGCAGGAACACAGCCCACGCTCGAAACGCCACTGACGGATCTGTATCGAGAAGCTGGCACGAAACTCGGTGTCTGGTTTGGCTGCGCGCTTCCCGATGACTTCGGCGACTGGCAACGCGAATATTTCTTCGCGAAACAAAACATCGCGCTGATCGACAAAAACTATCGCGCATATGTTTCCTTTACGGGCCCCGATCGCGTGCGCTACGTCAATGCCATCCTGACAAACAACGTCAAGGACCTGCAGCTCTCGCAAGGAAATATTTCGCTCTTGTTGAATCCTCAGGGCCGCATCCTCGCCGAGATCGAGACCCATGCGCAGCCCGACAAACTGTTCTGCATTTCCTACGTCATGATCCGCGAGCGGTTGGTGGAAACGCTCGAC
This sequence comes from Candidatus Acidiferrum sp., assembly GCA_049512575.1. Classification (GTDB taxonomy): domain Bacteria; phylum Acidobacteriota; class Terriglobia; order Acidiferrales; family UBA7541; genus Acidiferrum. Next base: position 15,828 of record JBEKWY010000080.1, on the reverse strand, counting down.
AAATTTATCATCATGGACGACGTCACCCTGACGGATGAGACGCAGCGCTACGGCACCCTCGCCCTCGAAGGCCCTGTCGTCGCGAAATTGCTACTGGAACTCGCCGGAATCGATCTCGCTACCCTAAAGGACTTCAGCAGCGCGGAAGTCAGCATCGATTCCCTGCCCTGCACCATCACCCGCAAATCGTTCGGCCCGATTCTCGCCGCAGATATTCTGACGCCTCGAGAAAACCTTGAATCGCTTTGGAAAATCCTTCTGGAGAAAACGCACGCGGCTGGCGGAGGCCCGATTGGCTACGTCGCTCTGAACGCCTTACGCCTCGAGCAAGGCGTCCCCTGGTTCAGTTACGACTTCGGTGAAAAACAGATCCCGCACGAAGCGGGATTGCAGGACACTCACATCAGCTACACCAAAGGCTGCTACACCGGGCAGGAAATCGTCGAGCGCGTGCGTTCCCGCGGCCAAGTGAACCGGCGCCGGGTCGAACTTATTTTCCCCGGCTCGCGCGTTCCCGCCGCGGGCGAACCCCTCACCGCGGAAGGCAAAGAAGTCGGCTTCGTCACCCGTGCGGCATCACTGCCTTTGAAGCCTTTTACGATCGGCATGGGCTACTTGCGCAAGGAAAATAATGCACCTGGCAGCCAAGTCGCCTGGGCCGGCGGAATCGCCAAGGTCTCCCGGTTCCCCGACGATCTTAGCTCCGCCGAAATTTCCGCATGACGTCGCTCTTTCCTCCCGGGGCAACAACTCCCTTCCCCAAGCAGTGGCTCGCTAAACCCGCTCGATAGATGCGTCGCGCGCAACCCTAGTCGAATTCGCGGCGAGGAGTCGCCTGGTCGAGCCCGACACGACCCGGGCTGACATCGGCCTGATAGTAGTTTTCGCCCTTGATCGGCGCGCCCGCAAGCCGCCGCAGCATAGCTAGTTGGCCGATATGGTTCAGGGCGTCGGCGATCGGCCCCTGGAAGAGTTTCTCAGGCGTAGCGTGAAGCGGTTCGGCGGAGGCCAGGTAGTCGTCGAATCTTTTAACCGAGGAGAAGAAGCGGTCTACCTCGGCGGTCCACGGGAGCGGGGCAGAGTCGTGCCAGGATTGTTTGCCCTGCGCCATCGACAGGGCCCAGTCGAATAGGTCGCCGATGTGCGCCAGGATTTTGACAGGAGTGCGCGCACCGTCGCAACTGCGGAAGGTGGCAAAGGATTCGGGGGCGTTGCGGAGGGGCTTGCCCCCGCGGTACGCGGCGGTGGCCACAGTGTGACGCAGGAATTGGCGAACTGGATCGGTGGATTGGCTCATGCTATAGCTCCGTTGAAAGGCCAAGAATTTTTACCACAGAGAGAGCGCAGAGCACAGAGGGCGATATCAACCTGTAGGGGCCGGTCTTTAGACCGGCCGTCCCAAAAAGCAACCTGAAAAAAAAGAATTCACTCAGCGCTTAGCAGAATAGACGCGAACGTAATCGACCAGCATCGTCTGCGGGAACGTGGTGGTGGCGTCGGGAACGCCAGGCCAGCCACCGCCTACGGCCACGTTGAGGATGAGGTAAAACGGGTGGTCGAAGACCCACGAACCTGCCCGTGCCGCCGCAGAATCGGAACCCGCGGAACTCGCGCCGGCGGAATCCGGCGTAAACGTAGCGTAAAGCGTGGAGTCCACGTAAAAGCGTACCGTGCCCGGATCCCACTCCACAGCGTAAAGGTGGAAATCAGCGGCGAACTCCTTGCCGCTTGTTAAATTCGCACCAGCGGTGAGGTCGCTTGCGGAACCCGTCGTCAGGGGGCCATGTAGAGAGCCGTGTATGGTGCCGGGTTCTCTGCCGATATTTTCCATGATGTCGATTTCGCCGCACTTGGGCCATCCCGCCGAAGTGATGTTGTCCCCCAACATCCAGAACGCCGGCCACATTCCCTGCCCCGCCGGGATTTTAATGCGCGCTTCGAATCGGCCATAGGCTTGGGAAAAGTGTCCCTGAGTCTTTAGGCGCGCAGACGTGTATTCGCGCGTTACCTGATCGGAGCCTTCGTAATTTTCCTTGCGCGCGGTGATGACCAGGTTTCCGTTTTCGATGCGCGCATTTTCCGCGCGATTGGTGTAGGACTCCAGTTCCTGATTGCCCCAACCACCGCCCCCAAGGTCGTAAGTCCATTTGGCGGGATCCGGGAGCGAGCCATTGGGCCCGTCGAATTCGTCGTGCCACACCAAGGTATAGTTTTTCGTCGAGGCGGGCTGCTGGGCGGCGGTGAGAAAGATCAGTGGAAAAACAAAGAACGAGAGCAAAAACCTAGGCAATGTTTAGAGCTCGTTTGAAGGAGCCTTTTTCGTTATCGATCTTCTTTTGCAGTTGCAGGATCGCGTAGAGCACTGCCTCCGGGCGCGGCGGGCAACCCGGAACGTAAACATCCACCGGGATTACCTGGTTGCAGCCTTGCACGATCGCGTAGTTGTTGAAGACGCCGCCCGAGGTGGCGCAGGCCCCCATGGAGATGACCCACTTCGGCTCGGGCATTTGATCGTAGAGCTGGCGGATGACCGGGGCCATTTTCTGCGACAGGCGGCCGGCGACGATCATCAGGTCGGCTTGGCGCGGCGACGGGCGAAACACTTCGGCGCCGAAGCGAGCAACGTCAAACCGCGCGGCAGCCATGGACATCATTTCAATCGCGCAGCAAGCCAAGCCAAAACCCAGCGGCCAGATAGAGCTGCGTCGCGCCCAGTTCACGGCTTTGTCGAGCGTGGTGAAGATAATGCCTTCGTCTTCGAGCAGCTTGCCGAAGTCGTCGGGCTTGGAGAGCGTTACGTGCTTGCCGAGTGATGTGCTCATGATGCCTCGTCTTCACGCATTTTCGCACATAGGGCGGCAAGAGACAAACAAGCAAGATGGTCGAGATTTCCCTGTTAGGTTTTTCCAAGCACGGATGCTGGGTGCGTAGTCATAAAGATAAACAACCGGCACAATTGGAGGGCTTGGCGGGGCTCGACCTTGTTCGGGCGCAGGACTCCTGCGCCCCAAACGCCCAGGCGTTAACGCCTCGAGGTCACCGTCAGCACCACTTTGCCGAATTGCGCACCCGACTCGAAGTAAGCATGCGCGGCCGCAGCTTCCGCCAGCGGAAAAACGCGATCCACGACGGGCTTGAGCCGGCCCGCGGCCACCAACTTCATCACCGTGCGCAACTCGTCTTTTGTACCCATGTAAGACCCCATCAGCGATAGTTGGCGCGTGAACAGGAATCGGAGATCGACTTTGGCGTCGTAGCCAGTGGTCGCGCCGCAGGTCACCAGGCGGCCCGATGCAGCAAGGCTGGCGAGACTGTCATCCCAGGTGGCGGTGCCTACGTGTTCGAAGACCACATCCACCCCGCGTTTGTTGGTGATGCGGCGGACTTCGTCGCGAATTTTTTGCGATTTGTGATTGATGGTGTGGTCAGCACCGAGTTCGCGGGCTTTGGCGAGTTTTTCGTCGGAACCTGCCGTGGCGATCACTTGCGCCCCGAAAAACTTGGCGATCTGGATCGCCGCGCTGCCAACCCCGCTGCCAGCGCCGAGGACAAGAACGTCTTCTCCGGGCTGAAGTTCAGCGCGGGCCACGAGCATGTGCCACGCGGTCTGGAACACGAGCGGGACCGCGGCGGCTTCTTCAAACGACAGGTTCTCAGGGTACGGGAAGCAATTTACTTCCGGTACGCGCACGAATTCCGCGCAGCCTCCGTCGATCATGTAGCCAAGGTTGGTGAATTGGCGGCACCGATTGTCGAAGCCCGCGAGACACGCGGTGCATTTGCCGCAGGCGACGCCGGGCACGAGGACCACTTTTTGGCCGACGCGAACGGTAGTGACTTCCGAGCCGACCTGCGCGATTTCGCCAGCGACGTCGCTGCCGGGAATGTGGGGCAGCGGAATGGAAACGTTCCGGAGTCCTTGACGCACCCAGAGATCAAGACGGTTCAATGCGCACGCGCGGACTCGCACCAACACTTCGTTGGGCCGGATGACCGGGTCGGGCGCGTCGACATATTTAAGGACTTCCGGGCCGCCGTGCTGCCGAAATTGGATGGCCTTCACTTTTCGGACTCTGATTTTTTGGAGGGTAGCAGCCCTGCCAGGACCGTGGCCGCGAGAAGCCCGCCCCAGAGCCACGGCAGACTGACGTAGAACTTTCCGAACCTGGGCGACACATAAACGACACCGCCGTGATCGCGGACAGCATACGGATGAGCGGCGCTCGGCGTCCAAGTCGAGAAATGGTGGAGACGCCAGGTCACGATGGGCCAAACGCAGACAACAATCAGAAAGAGCAGTAAGAGAAAGAAAAACAAAACGTCCACGGCGGAAACTGTACCTGTGGATTTGGATGCGTGAGGGGCGGACCACATGGGCGCAAGTCTATCGGGAGTGCACCGGAGTGTCCAGATGCGCGGTATTTGACGGGGAAACAGCCGCGGCGTAACGTAACATCACACGATAATTTGCCGTAGCATTGAAGGCGGAAGGGCCTATGGATTTGTTTGAAGAGATCGTCAGGATGCGGCGGGCTGGACAGCGCGGGGCGCTGGCCACCATCGTGCACACCAACGGGTCGATTCCCAGCTACGAGAGCTCGCGCATGCTGGTGCGCGAGGACGGATCGCTGGCGGGAACCATTGGCGGCGGCTGCGTGGAAGCCGAGGTGTGGGCCGCGGCAAAGGAAGTAATGCAGAAGGAATCGCCGCGCAAGATGGTCTTCAATCTCAACAATGAGGCTACCTACGACAACGGATTAATCTGCGGCGGGACGGTAGAGATTTTCGTCGAGCCGATTCTGCCGCAGCCGATGCTCTATTTGTTTGGCGGTGGGCATGTATCTATGGCCCTGGCAAAAGCCGCTTTCTCGGCCGGCTTCGGCGTTGCCGTGGTCGACGATCGCGAAGCCTTCGCGAATTTGCAGCGCTTTCCGATGGCCCAGGAAATCTTCACGACCTACGAGGATGCCTTTGCGAAGATCAAACCGACTTCTTCGAGCTACCTAGTCATCGTGACGCGCGGGCACAAGGAAGACATGCGTGTGCTGGCCTGGGCGGTGCGCACCAGCGCGCGGTACATCGGAATGATCGGCAGCAAGAGGAAGGTTCTGTCGGTGTACAAGGCGCTGGAGCAGGAAGGTTTCCGGCCGGAAGAGATGGAACGCGTGTACGCCCCCATGGGGCTGGATATTGGAGCCCTGTCCCCGGAAGAAATTGCCATCAGCATCGTGGCGGAACTGATTGCGGTGCGGCGGAACGCGGAAACCTCCGCACACAAGAAAGTGCATCTCGACCCGCGCACGATCGCTGGCGCGCGCTGAGCTGAACCATGCTGGCGGCGGTAATTCTCTCGGGCGGCGCGTCGCAGCGGATGGGCTCGCCCAAGGCCCTGCTTCCCTACCAGGGTCGTCCTTTCCTTGAACATCTATTGGATGTCACTAGGCACCCGAAGATCGGAGTGCGTCGCATTGTGCTGGGCGCGCATGCGGAGTTGATCGCCGACGCGGTGCGATTGGCGGCGAATGAAGTCGTCATCAACGAGGATTGGGAAAAGGGGCAATTGAGCTCGATTCAGGCAGGAATACGCAGTCTGCCTGCCGCGACCGATGGCATGATTTTGTGCCTGATCGACCATCCTTTGATCAGCGCGGATTTGGTCAATGATTTGATCGACCGTTTTTGCTCTCCGCAACCTCCGCGACCCCTGATCGTTTTGCCCGTATATCAGGGCAAGCGCGGGCATCCCGTGATCTTTTCCGCCGCCGTTTATGGCGAATTGCTGGCCGCTCCGATGGAGCAGGGTGCGCGCTCGGTGGTTTGGGCTCACGGAGCAGAAGTCGCCGAGATGATCACCCCCGAACAAGGCTGCGTTCTGAATCTGAATGACCCGGAGACGGTACAGCGTGTGTTAGGCCCATCCGGCTAGCGATTCTTGCGCGGCATACACCCACTCGCTTTCCCCATCCATCCGATCCTAATCCCCCAAGAAAACTGTCATCCTGAGCGGAGCGAAGGATCTCAACCGTTTCGCATAGCAACTCACTACGTCGAAAGTCTCTGCTCAAGGGCCCGGAGCGCATCAGCGGCAAGCTGAGCCCCGTGAAATGTGGCACTGGGAAGCCCGCCCAAAGCCTCGGAGATGGAGTCCGCGCTGAGTGCGCTCACATCCGCGAGGCTGCGATCCAAAAGTCTTTCGGTCAGGAACGACGCACAAGCGATCGCCGTCGTGCACCCGCGACAAAGGAAGCGCGCCTCGGTGATTCGGCCGTTCCCCACGCGCACAGCCAGCTTGAGGATATCCCCGCACACCGGATTGCTGACTTCGACGGTAGCGTCCGCGTCAGGGAGTTCGCCGGCGTTGCGAGGGTTGCGGAAGTGCTCGAGGACGGCGTCAGTGAACATCTACAGAAGTATCGCAATCGCGAAGCAACACCGCAACCGAGGTCAAGAATCACACCCACAATGCGAGTCGAAGATTTGTCCCACTTTCACCTCTTGTAACCCATTCAGAATGAACACTTGCAAAAGTGTGTCAAAACAAAGGACTTTAACCTCCTTTAGAATGAACACTTACAAAAAAAGGGGGAGGGGGTGGGTGTTATGGTTAACCAAATCCGCGCCTTTCGCCCCAAATCATCAAATCCCCTGTTACATGATGAAAACAAATGTGTTACGGCGATCCGCCCCAATTATGCTCAGATCCAGTCAGATCGGACCGGCGGCCTGGAAGCCCCCGCGTCTGCTACCCTGTTCTCGTGACGAAGATTCAAGCTACATCGCAATTGCGGATTGTCTCACTTGCGCCCAGCGCCACTTCCATCCTGTGCGCAATTGGCGCGAAGTCTTTGTTGGTAGGAGTGACCAAGTGGTGCGTGGACGTCGCGCCGGTGGCAGGATTGCCGCAGTTGGGCGATTGCTGGCGGATGGAAGCGGTGGAGGAGATTGTGAAGTTGCGGCCGACGCTGGTGATCGGGTCGGTGCCCTACAAACAAGAAACCGTAGCGAAGTTGTTGGAGCAGCCGCTGAATTTTCTGGCGATGAACCCTCGAACGATTGCGGACGTGTATGCGGATATTCGTCTGCTCGCGGGCATTGTGGGCCGCGCGCCGCAAGGCGAGCGAACGATTCGCGCAATGCGCGCCGGGTTTGCAAGCGTCGAGAACAGGGCAAAAGCGCAAGGCAAACGAGTCCAGGTGTATTGCGAGGCGTGGCCCAATCCGCGGATCAGCTCGCCGCCTTGGGTGGCGGGGCTGGTGACGATTGCGGGTGGCGAGATGGTCGTGCCGGCTGGCGAAAAGGTGACTGACGAGCAGGTGGCAGCCGCTCAGCCTGAAGTGATTGTGCTGGCTTGGGCAGCAACCGGCGCGAAAGCGGAACCAAAGAAAGCGTATGGAGTGCCGGCGTGGCAGGATGTGCCCGCGATCCGTGATCGGCGAGTGTGTGTGATTTCTGACGAGTTGCTGAACACCCCGGGCCCCCCGTTGGTGCAGGGCGCGGAGGAACTGTGGAATGCTTTGCAACGAAAACCAAGACGCCCAAGAAAAAATTAAACACAGCGGGCACAGAGGTTAGAGCACAGAGGCCTCAGAGGCAAGACGAGAACAGGTAACGCTGAGAAACAGAGGGTTCGGAGGTTCGGGGACGCATGAGAGTCGTCGTGGCGGCAGTGATTGAGCGTGAAGACCGGCGGTTCCTGATCGGGCAGCGGCGGAAAGACGACACTTCACCCCTGAAATGGGAATTCCCAGGCGGCAAGATCGAGGACGGAGAAACTCCGGAGGCGGCCCTGGCGCGGGAATTGCGCGAGGAACTCGGCGTTACGTTAAGGACGTGCGCGGAGATTGCGCGGGTGACGCACAAATATGCGGACACCAGCGAACCACTGGAAATACGCTTTTTTGCGACGGAAATAGGCGACGAGGTGATTGTCGCTGAGCCATTCGAGCAGATTGCCTGGGTCTTGCCAAAAGAACTGGGCGACTACGATTTACTCGCCGCAAATGCTCGGTTAGTGGCCAATCTGGCGACCGGCCGCGTCAAGCCGAGAGAAATCTTGGAGCACGCCAAGAATCTATAGCTGCTCGTGGAAGGATGCCCCGCTCGCGAAGCGCTCGCGGGAACACGCCTGTCTGCCACACACGCCGAAGCGCGCTTCCACATGCGCCCTACGAAATAACGGGGTTCGGTTTTTCGGGGTTGATCCCGAGGTCTTTGATGGCTTTGTCGACTACGCTGCGTTCGATCTTGCCCTCTTGTTGCAACTCGTAGAGCGTCGCCAGCGTGATGGAGCGCGCGTCGACCTCGAAGAAGTCGCGCAGTGATGGGCGTCCCTCGCTCCGGCCGAAGCCGTCGGTGCCCAGCGAAGCCAGCCTGCGAGGCAGCCACTTGCTGACCATGTTCGGCAGCGTCTTGAGATAATCCGACGCTGCTACGAGCACGCCAGGCGCATCGCCGAGCGTTTTCGTGAGGTACGGCACGCGGGCCTTCGCGCCGGGATGCAGGCGGTTCCATCGCTCGACTTCAATCCCGTCGGTATAGAGGGCTTTGTAGCTGGTGACGCTCCACACATCGGCGGCGACACCATATTTTTCTTCGAGAATGTTTTGCGCCTGCAGCGCTTCGCGCAGGATCGAACCACTGCCGAAGAGTTGCGCGCGCAGGTTGGACTTCTTGTTTTCCGACCCGCGGAAGCGGTACAAACCTTTAAGAATGCCGTCTTTCACATCGCCCGGCATGGCGGGCATGGCGTAGGGCTCGTTCATCAGCGTGATGTAATAAAAAATGTCTTCGCCGTCTTTGTACATGCGGCGGATGCCGTCTTGAATGATGACGGCGATCTCGTAAGCAAACGCGGGATCGTAGGCGCGGAGGTTCGGAACCGGCAGCGCGAGCACGTGGCTGTTCCCGTCCTGGTGTTGTAGACCCTCGCCAGAAAGGGTGGTGCGGCCCGCGGTGCCTCCCAGCAGGAAACCTTTGGTGCGCATATCGGCGGCGGCCCAGATGAAATCCGCGATGCGTTGGAAACCGAACATCGAGTAATAAATGAAGAACGGGATGGTGTTGATGCCGTGCGTGGCGTAAGCCGAACCAGCGGCAATAAACGACGCCATGGAACCGGCTTCGGTGATGCCTTCTTCCAGAATTTGGCCGTCCGTCGCTTCCTTGTAGTACATCAACGTGCTGGCGTCGACCGGCTCGTAGCGCTGCCCTACGCTGGAATAAATACCAGCGGTGCGGAACAGCGACTCCATGCCGAAGGTGCGCGCTTCATCGGGGACGATGGGCACGATGAGCTTGCCGATCTCCGGATCCTTGAGCATCTTCCTCAGCATGCCCACGTAGGCCATGGTGGTCGAGACTTCCCTGCCGTCGCTGCCGTCGAAAAATTCCTTGAACAGTTCGTCGTGATCGCAGGCCAGAGGTTTTGAGCGCACCTTGCGAGCGGGTGTGTAGCCGCCCAGCGCCTCGCGGCGGGCGCGGAGATATTGAATCTCCTGGCTGTCTTCGGCGGGACGGTAGAACGGAACCTCGATGCAGTCTTGATCGCTGAGAGGGATGCCAAATCGCGATCGGAATATGCGGAGCTCGTCTTCGTTGAGTTTTTTCTGCTGGTGGGTGACGTTCTTGCCTTCGCCCGCTTCTCCCAGGCCGTACCCCTTGATGGTGCGCGCCAGAATCACGGTCGGGCCGCCGCGATGTTCTACGGCCGCTTTATACGCGGCATAAACCTTGCGCGGATCGTGCCCGCCGAGGCGCAGGCGCTGCAGAGCCTCGTCGGGCAGCGGCTCGACTAGTTTCAGCAGGCGCGGATCGCTGCCAAAGAAATGCTGGCGCACATAAGCTCCGGTTTCGACGACGAGCTTTTGATACTCGCCATCCACCAGTTCGCCCATGCGCTTGACCAGCAGCCCTTCGGTATCGCGCTCCAAGATGGGATCCCACTCGGTGCCCCACAAAACCTTGATGACGTTCCAGCGCGCGCCACGGAAAGCGGACTCGAGTTCCTGAATGATCTGGCCGTTGCCGCGAACGGGCCCGTCGAGACGTTGCAGGTTACAGTTAACGACAAAAATCAGATTGTCGAGCTTTTCGCGCGAAGCCAGGGTGATGGCGCCAAGCGATTCCGGCTCGTCGGTCTCGCCATCGCCGAGGAAGGCCCATATCTTCGCGTTGGTGACGGGTTTCATTCCGCGATTCTCGAGATACCGCGAAAAGCGGGCCTGATAAATAGCCATCAGCGGGCTGAGGCCCATGGAGACCGTTGGATACTCCCAGAAATCGGGCATCAGCCAGGGATGCGGGTAGGAAGAGAGGCCGCCGCCGGGCTTCAGTTCGCGGCGGAAATTTTCCAGCTTTTGCGCGGACAGGCGGCCCTCAAGAAACGCCCGCGCGTACATTCCGGGCGCGGCGTGACCCTGGAAGTAAATGGTGTCGCCTTCGAATTGCTCGCTGCGGGCGCGGAAGAAATGGTTGAAGCCGACTTCATACAGGGTGGCCGCGGAAGCGTAGGTGGAAATGTGGCCGCCGATGTTGTGTTCGACGCGATTGGCACGGACGACCATGGCCAACGCATTCCAACGAATCAGGCTCTTGATGCGGCGCTCCAGTTCCTGATTGCCCGGGAACAGCGGCTCGAGCCGCGCGGGGATGGTGTTGGCATACGGAGTGTTCGCGGTAAACGGCAGGTCAATGCCGGAAACCGTGGCGTGAGCGCGCAGGCGCTCCAGAATCTCGGTGGCGACCTCGGGGCCGCTCGATTCCAGGACCGAGTCGAGGGATTCAAGCCACTCCTGCACCTCGAATTCGTCCATATTGTGGGGCTTTACGTACGTGTCGTGATCCATGGCCTTCGTCTGGTCCTCTTCCGTTGGCGCTCGCGATCGAGGCGCCGTCAAGAGCGCGAACAACTTATGGCGCTCATAAGCACAATAGAATACACCGGAGAGCGGAAGTCTGCACGATAGGATGTGTAGCAGTAGTGTCTAACTTTAGGCTTTCTCGGCCAGCAACACCCTTTATACGGGGACCTCGCCGCCATGGGGGCCGTAAAATACGCGCCACAGGGCTAAATCGTCGGTAGTGTCCTCGAATTGATGCTCGATCCCCGCGGCCACGAACAGGATGTCGCCTGACTCGAACGGGTCCCGCTTGCTGTCGTGAACGAGCACTCCCCGGCCGCGAATGATGAAATAAATCTCGTCCTGTGCGTGCGGCGTCTGTTGGCTCGGGCGCAGAGGGAGGGAAAGGGCAACGTCGAGAGGGCCACGCCGCAGGGCTATGACCGCGCGCTCGCCCGCGGGTCCCGGGATACGCGCTTGAGCCTCGGTAAGGCGGATAACACGGCTGCGATCTGGCGTGCTCATGATTCACTCCTTTTATCTTCAGACGGAGATACTACATGCGCGGCAGGATTTCCGGAGCAAAACAGTCACCTGGCAGCGAGGCGATGGGAGGCGATATCCGGGAGTTGCGAGGATTGCGGCCGGGAGCTTCCAGGGGAGAGCCTTACCCACGCAAGAAGAGTGAATGCGCCCATCGTGAATATGGTAGCCAAAGCGCAAGCAGTGGTGATGCTACTCACCTGCCACACCTTGCCTGTGGCGTCGGTGACTTGCGACAGGCCGGATCGCGGAATCAGGAGGAGCAAATTTCCGGCCGCGGAGACTCCGTAAAAGATGACCGCCATACGCCAATAGCCTCTCGGCAGCTTGTCGATCTGAGGGGCATGGCCTCGCAGGTAGAGCGCGAACAATTGATAAAGAATGAAGACATTGAGATACCAGCCCAGGAAATTGCTGACCGGCACTCCGAAATATGCGCCGCCCTGCTGCCAGATCCAGGCGTGTATGATAGTCGCCCACACGGGGTCGAGGCAGAAGTCCCAGGCGACCATCACGAAGGCAGCGATCAGCGGGAGGGTGACGACCCGCGAGCCGGTGAGCGCGTTGTCTACACCGCCGAGGATTACGCGCGCGAGCGTCCAGGACAAGTAGCCCATTCCGAGGTAGGCCAGGCCCAGGAAAATGGGCACGAGGAACAGCTTGGGCCCCATCACCTCGGTGAAATAGTAGTGGCCAAACGGGAATCCTGTGAGCACGCCGATATTCTCGACGATGGAACCGACGACGAAGCAGAGCGCGAAAAACGTCAGGATTCCGCGCAGGCCGCAGAAAATGACGCCGTGAACCAGCGCAAACAGCAGTGGAGGAAGGACGTGCAAGGCGACGATTGCGAGCATGGGGATTTTTCCGGGGAAGACTTGCAAAACTCGCGAGAGGGCGTAGACGGCGATGAGGAAATAAAAGAAGAACGAGGTAGCGGTTGGGTTTTTCGCCAGGGCTCCGGCGATCTTGTTCATCGCAATTACCTCCGAGCTGTAGCGGCGGCTGGAAGTTACAGGATGCGGCCGCCGTCCACAACAAGCACCGTGCCGGTCACGAATTTGGCGCCCGCTAAGTACGAGACCGCGGCGACGATGTCGTCTGGTCTTCCACTGCGATGGAGTGGAGCGAGCCGCACGAAATCGGCTTCCCACTCCGGTGGGTCGCCTGACATGGTGATCGTTCCGGGTGCAATGGCGTTTACGCGGACCTCGGGGGCGAGTTCTTTGGCCAGGCACCGGGTGAGCATGATGATTCCTGCCTTGGAGATGCAGTGGGGAATGAAGCCGGGCCAGCCTAGGATTCCGCCGATGTCGGCAAAGTTGACGATTGCGCCGCCGGTTTTCTTGAGCAGCGGGGCGGCGGCCTGCGAGCAAAAGAAGGGCGCTTTCAGATTGGTGTCCAGCGATGAGCCCCAGAGCTTCTCGGTGGTCGATGCAAAGTCGGTCTGGAGGAAATTGGCGGCGCTGTTCACCAGGAGGTCGAGCCGTCCAAAGTGCGCTTCGACTTTCTGGAAGAGCTGCTGAATCTCGGGGACTTTAGCGAGGTCGGCTTGCAGCGCGACGCTCTGCCGACCTAGCTTCTGGATTTCGGCGACGACCTCCCGCGCTTCCGGCTCCGAGGACCGGTAATGGATCACGACGTCGGCGCCCTGCGCCGCTAATCCGAGCGCAACGGCACGGCCCAAGCGTTTCCCAGAGCCAGTTACGAGCGCAACGTGATTCAGGAGGGGGGCGGACATGGAATTGAAACCCTAACACATATTTTGCGTACTACTGGTAGCCCTCACAAGCCAAGCGTGGCCACTCGAGCGGCTTCCCGGTACCTTGCTGGCCAGTGTAAAGTGAGCAGCAACCTGAAGACGCGTAGACCCTGGTATCGAGGCCAGCCGTAGAAGACGGCTGCCAACTGTAGGAGCGAAGCATATGGCGAACGCCAATATTGCGATCGGCTCGACGCCTTACGCGAAGCGCGGTATTCCCTGGTACGTCTGGGCTTCGGCGCTGGCCGTAACCTCCACCTCGGTCGGCTTGTATTGGGATATCTCCTGGCACATGTCCATCGGGCGCGACACCTTTTGGACCCCGGCGCATCTGGGGATTCATTTTGGAGCGATCGTTGCCGGAATCTCCAGCGTGTTTCTAATCCTTTCCACCACATTCGGCAAGAAACATGAGCTGCGGGCTACGTCGGTAAAAATGTGGGGATTTTATGGGCCGCTGGGGGCGTTTGTTTCGCTGTGGGGCGGCTTGGCGATGCTGACCTCCGCGCCGTTTGATGATTGGTGGCACAACGCGTTTGGACTCGACGTGCAGATCATGAGCCCGCCGCACGTGGTTTTGATCCTGGGAATCTTCACGCTGGGACTAGGCGGCCTTTTTTTGATCGTCTCGGAGATGAATCGAGCGGATGCGGACACGCGGGCGAAATTGAATCGCGTGTTTTTGTATGCGGGATGCATGCTTACGATCCTGCTGTTGATGCTGATCTACGAATACACGGACTACACGTTGACCCACAGCGCGATTTTCTATCGCGTGCTGGCGCTGGCGATGCCTCCGGTGCTGGTGGGGATTGCGCGGGCTTCCGGGTATCGCTGGGCGGCGACGAAAGTGGCGGGGATTTACTTCGTGTTGTGGCTGCTGGCGTTGTGGCTGGTGCCGCTGGTCCCGGCGCAAGCGAAGCTGGGGCCGGTGTATACGCCGATCTCTCATCTGGTGCCGCTGGAGTTTCCGGTGTTGCTGTTTGCCGGAGCGGCGGCGCTGGATTTTTTGCTGGATCGCATGGCGGGTCGCAACAAATGGCTGCAGGCGGCGGTAGCCGGTGTCGGATTCCTGCTGGTGATGATGGCAGTGGAGTGGCCGGCGGGGAGCTTTCTGGTTTCGCACCTGGCAGAGAATTTCTTTTTTGGAACCGACTATTACCCGTACATGCAGCGGCCGAGCGACTATCACTTCGCTCATGAATTGTGGGCTTACGAGAAGACGCGGGCCGATTTCTGGCTGGGGATGGCCTTCGCGTTCGGGGCGGCGATCGTGACCACGCGCGTTGGACTGGCGTGGGGCGACTGGATGCGACGGGTGCGACGCTAATGAAAAAACACTCCTTTGCGGTTCTGTTTAGCTTGTGCCTGACGCTCTGCCCGGCCGCGTGGTCCCACGTGGGAAGCCCGGACGTCTATTACGAGGCCATGGCCGGGCCCTACAAATTGTTCGTGACGGTTCGGACGCCGCAGATGATTCCCGGAATCGCGCAGATCGAAGTGCGGTGTCTGGAAGGGTCCGTTGACGAAATTGAGATCGTTCCGCTGCGCGTGATTGGCGAAGGATCGAAGACGGCCCCGCCTCCGGATCGCATGGGGCGTTCCGAGGGTGACCCGCAATTTTTCACCGGGAAACTGTGGTTGATGGAGTCGGGTTCGTGGCAGGTGCGAATGGACGTGTCGGGCGCGCAGGGAAAGGCGCAACTGGCGGTGCCGGTGCCAGCATATGCGCGACGCACGTTGGGGATGCAGAAAACGACGGGAATCGTGCTGGCGTGCCTCATGGTGTTCCTGACCTTGAGCTTGATTTCGATTTTTGGCGCAGCGACGCGGGAAAGCCAACTCGAACCCGGCGTGGAGATACCTCCAGCACGGCGGAGCCGCGCGCGAATTGCGATGGCCGTGGCTGCGGTGGCGGCCGTCGCCATTCTGTTCCTGGGTGATATGTGGTGGACGTCGATCGCCACCGCCAACGCGAGCAACAAGGTGTACAAGGCGCCGCCGGTGGAAGTCTCCCTGGTTGATGGAAGCCAGCTAGTTTTGAAGATGGGCGCTTCCCCGTGGCACGAGCGCCGCAAACAGATGCAGCTCGACAACATCATTCCGGATCACGGCCACCTGATGCATCTGTTTCTGGTGCGTATGCCGGAGATGGACGAGTTTTACCATTTGCATCCGGACGAAACCGTGACAGGAACGTTTATGGAAAAAATGCCGGCTGTGGCCGGAGGATCGTACGCCGTGTTTGCGGACATTGTGCGAGAATCCGGGTTCCCGGATACGATGACGTCGAAGATCGATCTTCCGGCCGGCAGCAAAGGCGCGCCGCTGGTTGGCGACGATTCGAGCACGAGTGCGCCGAAGATTTCGACGGTGCAGGCAAACGTGACGACTGCACCTCTAGGCACGGACGACCATGTGGAGTGGGTGCTCGATTCCGCGACGCTGCAGGCGCAGAAGGCATCCCTACTGCGATTTCGCGTGATGGACAAAAACGGCGCGCCGGCGAAGGACCTTGAGCCGTACATGGGCATGGCCGGGCACCTGGTGATCCTGCGGCGCGACCTCAGTGTGTTTAGTCACGTGCATCCTGCCGGCTCGGTGCCGATGGCGGCACTCATGCTGCTGCAACAGCCGAATGCATCCGGAACGGACGCGATGGCCAACATGCAGCACGATGCGACG
>JBEKWY010000079.1:0-22423 GCA_049512575.1 Candidatus Acidiferrum sp. | reverse complement strand
CTCCCGCCGCAACTTGTCGAAAGCGAATTATTTGGCCACGAAAAGGGTGCGTTTACGGGCGCAATCGAGCGGAAGCTCGGCCGATTCGAGCTCGGTGGCGCGGGCACCATTGTGCTGGACGAAGTTGCGGCGCTTTCCGCCGTCGCGCAGAGCAAGATGCTGCGTGTGCTGCAGGAGCGGGCGTTCGAACGCCTGGGTGGCACGGAAACCCTGCGAATTGAAGCACGCCTGATCGCGCTGACGAATGTGGATCTTACGGCCGCGGTCGCGGCGGGCACGTTCCGCGAAGATCTTTTTTTCCGGTTGAATGTGCTGACCCTCAGCGTTCCGCCGCTGCGCGAACGCCGCGCCGATATCCTTGCGCTCGCCGATCACCTCCTGGAGGTCGTGCGCGGTGTGCTGGGACGCCCGGCGGCGCAGTTGAGCGACGCGTCGCGCCGCCTGTTGGCTGCGTACGACTGGCCGGGTAACGTTCGCGAGTTGCGCAATGCGCTGGAGCGAGCGGTGATCCTCTCGCGGGCCGATACCCTCGAGCCAAAAGATTTTCCGGAAAACGTTCGCGCCGCCGTGCCCGGGCTGGCGGGCGCGACCTCGAATCTGCGCTCCCTGGAAGAGATCGAGAAAGAAGCCATCGCGGCCACCCTCGAGGCCACCCACTACAAGATTGGCCGCGCCGCCGAAATCCTGGGCATCAGCCGCAAGACCTTGCTGGAAAAACGCAAGAAATACGAGCTGAAGTGAAGATTCGACTGCTCATGTTAGGCAAGACCCGGCGGCCAGAGATGCGCGCGGTGCTCGACGATTATGTGAAGCGCATCGGCCACCAGTCTCCGATCGAAGTCACCGAGGTTCGCGATGCCACCGCCGCGCTCAAGAAAATAGATGCGGACCGCGCGGCTGTCGTCGTCCTTCTGGACGCTGCCGGTAAAAGCTTCAGCTCCGAAGCCTTCGCGAAGTGGCTTGCCGAGCAGCGCGACCGCGGCACCCGCGAATTGATCTTTCTCTGCGGCGATGCCGATGGCTTCCCCGATACGCTTCGCCAGCGCGCGCACCAGAAAATGTCGCTCAGCGCGATGACCTTTTCTCACGAACTTGCCCGCGTCATGCTGGCCGAGCAGCTCTACCGCGCTTTCGCCATCCTCTCCGGGAGCCCTTACCCGAAGTAATCGTCTCAAGCTGGGGCGAAGCCGCGGGAAAGAAATGCACCAAGTCTGCGAAATGTTGTACAAACGTACCCACTATGGCGATGCGTATCATTCACGATGAAGGCAAACCCTCCGCGGCAGTCGAAATACCTCTGGAGAAGCCCCTCCCCGACTACGACCTCGAACAGATCGATCAGCCCACGCCTCGCGACGTGGACGCGATCCTGGTTTCGCAGGGTTTCCGCGATCTCGTCGATGATGCCCGCGGCGTCTTGATGGAATTGCTGGCCCACGAACCGCTGCAACCCAGCACTTCGTCGGGTACCAGGCTCGACCTGACGCACAACGCCGCGCGCTCTTTGGAAATCGCGCAACTCACGGGCGCGATTTGTCCGGGCGATGACGAAGTCTACCGCCCCGGCCTGTGGATCGTCTTGATGGACCCCCACGCCAACGCGAAAGCGAGCCTCCCACCGGCGGCGCAAGAACGCATCAACGCCATCGCCCACGAATTGGTCAAGCGCCTACAACTCGAGTAGTCCGCTGCGGCGCAGCGCTTGACCTTTCGCATTTGAATCTCCACACTCTTAGACCTTTCGCCCTAGCGCTCTTTTAATTAGCGGACTTCGAGGCCGGGACCCCATGCCGGAAGAAAAAGGACTCCTGATCGTTTACACCGGGCCGGGCAAGGGCAAGACCACTTGCGCGCTCGGCACCGCGTTCCGTGCCGTCGGCCAGGGTTTGCGCGTGCTGATGGTGCAATTCATCAAGGGCTCGTGGCACTACGGCGAGCTCGACTCCGCCAAGATGCTCGGCGACGACAAATTTGAAATCCGCCCGATGGGCCGCGGCTTCGTCAAAATAGGCGGCGCCGAGACCGACCCGGAAGACATCAAGATGTCCTACGACTGCTGGGTCGCCGGCCGCGACGCCATCTACAGCGGGACCTACGATCTGGTCGTGCTCGATGAAATCAATTACGTCATCAGCTACAAGATGCTCGACCCCGATGAGATCGTCGAGTCGCTCAAAGCTCGGCCCGAGCGCGTTCACGTGATCTGCACGGGCCGCAACGCGCATCCCAAGCTGGTCGAAATTGCCGACCTGGTTACCGAAATGCGCGAGGTCAAACACCCCTACACCAAAGGCATTCTGGCCCAGCGTGGTATAGACTATTAGCGCTGCATTTGCGGCCGCCGGGGGTAAGACAGCGGCCTTTTTTCTGGGCTAAACGCGAGTTGCTACCGGCAGCCGGCGACCTTCAACTATGGCTTGGTTCAAGCGCGACAAAAAATCCATCGAGCAATCCACGCCGCCCGAAGAGCGCAAGGTGCGCACCGAGGGGCTGTGGGTCAAGTGCGAATCCTGCCGCACCATCGTCTTCCGCAAAGACCTCGAAGCAAATCTCCTGATCTGCCCCAAGTGCGGCTTTCATTTCAAGATGAACGCCAAGCAACGTCTGGAGATGCTGCTCGACGGCCGCTGGACCGAGCATGACGCGCGCATGACCTCCACCGACCCGCTGAAGTTTGTGGACACCAAGCCCTACGCCGCGCGCCTGAAGGAAGCGCGCAAGAAACTCGGCATGAATGACGCCATCATCACCGCCGAAGGTCAGCTCGCCGGGCGCCCGGTGGTCTGTTGCGCGATGGAGTTCAATTTTATCGGCGGTTCCATGGGCGCGGTAGTCGGCGAAAAGGTGACCCGCGGAATCGAGCTGTCGCTGGAGACCCGCCAGCCCCTGATCGTCGTCTCCTGCTCCGGCGGCGCGCGCATGATGGAAGGCACCATCAGCCTGATGCAACTAGCGAAAGTTTCCGCCGCGCTGGCTAGGCTGGACGACGCCAAGGTGCCGTACATCTCGGTGCTGACCGATCCAACTACCGGTGGAGTCACGGCGAGTTTCGCCATGCTCGGCGACCTCAACATCGGCGAGCCCGGCGCGCTGATCGGATTCGCAGGCCCGCGCGTAATCGAGCAAACCATCCGCCAGACGCTGCCCGAAGGCTTTCAGCGCTCCGAATTCCTGCTCGAGCATGGCTTCCTCGACGCCGTCGTCCCCCGCAAAGAACTGAAAAGTTTCATCGCCACCTCCCTCGATCTCCTTTTGGGATGACATGAACTACGACGCCGCTGTGCGGTATTTGCTTTCGCTCGGCAGAGAGCTCGCTGCGCCGACGCAAGCGGCTGCCGCGAAATTTGATCTTGAGAATATCTCCGTGCTGGCCGAGCGGCTTGGCCGGCCCGATCGCGCCTATCCATCGGCGCACATCGCGGGAACGAACGGCAAAGGCTCGACCGCCGCGTTCCTGGAATCCATCCTCGGGCATGCCGGATTTCGGACTGGGCTGAACACCTCGCCGCATCTCGAAAAAATCAACGAACGCATTCGTGTCGGCGGTGAAGAGATCAGCGACGCCGACTTTGCCGCCGTTCTAACGCGCATCCAGTCGATCACGGAGGAGTTGCTCGCGACGGGCAAGCTTCGCGCCCACCCCACCTACTTCGAGTGCGTAACCGCGCTGGCGTTCGAACATTTCGCCCAGCAACGCGTCGAGTTTGCCATTTTTGAGGTGGGCCTCGGCGGCCGTCTGGATGCCACGAACATCATCACCCCGGTGGTCTCCATCATCACCCGCATCGATTTCGATCACGAAAATTTCCTCGGGCATTCCCTAAGGGAAATTGCCGGCGAAAAAGCCGGAATTCTCAAGCCGGCTGTGCCCGTCGTCCTGGCGGAACAGCGGCCCGAGGCCCGGGAAGTCGTCCTCGCGCGTGCCGCCGAGCTTCACTGCCCCGTGATCGACACAATTGTTTCGTACCGGATCGACCACGAATCCATGCAGGACGGCTGCGTTCGCGCTCGCGTGACCGAAGTTGCCTCGGGCTGGACGATCGACGTCGCTCCGCGCCTCCCCGGCCGCTTTCAATTGCAAAACGCGCTCAACGCCGTCGCCGCGGCGCGCCGGCTCGGCGACCGTGGGTTTCGCATCTCCGACGAGCACCTGGCGCAAGGCATCGCCGACACGGTCTGGCCCGGCCGCATCGAAAAACTGCAATCGCGCCCAGACGTTTATCTCGATGGCGCGCACAACCCTTCCGCTGCTCGCGAGCTCGCCGCCTTCTGGGAAGAAAATTTCGCCGACCGCAAGATCTATCTTCTTTACGGCGCCCTTCGCGACAAAGCCGTGGACGAAGTCGCCGGCGTGCTTTTCCCCCGCGCTGCCGAAGTCATCTTCACCGAGCCGCGCACCTCACGCGCGATTTCCGCCCCGCAACTCGCGGAGATCGCCGCCCACCACGCGACGCAGAGCCGCGTCATCGCCGACGCCGAGCAGGCCCTCGACTATGCCTTGTCGAAAGCCGCGCCGGGCGACGCCATCTTCATCACCGGCTCGCTTTACCTTGTCGGGCAACTTCGCCACTATTGGAAGCAACGCACCCAGGTCGCGGCGCGTTGAAAAACGCCGTAGAATGTGCGGTCGGCAAATCCCAGCGGAACGGAGCTCTGCTCCACCAGTCGCATGACAAAAAAGCGGCAAACCCCGAATAACGATGCCTCATCCGGAACGAGAAGCGAGGCTGCCGTCGCGCGGCCGCTCGTCGGCATCATCATGGGCTCCTCCTCGGACTGGGAAACCATGGAGCACGCCGCCAGGACCCTGGCCGACCTCGGTGTTCCACATGAAACGCGAGTGGTCTCCGCTCACCGCACCCCCGACCTCCTGTTCGAATACGCGACCTCCGCCGAGAGCCGCGGCATCGAGGTCATCATCGCAGGGGCCGGAGGCGCCGCGCATCTTCCCGGCATGACCGCTTCGAAGACCGTCCTGCCGGTCCTCGGCGTCCCCGTCGAATCGAAAACTCTCAAAGGCCTCGACTCGCTGCTCTCCATCGCGCAAATGCCCGGCGGCATCCCGGTCGGCACCCTCGCTATCGGCAAGGCCGGAGCCATCAACTCCGCGCTGCTGGCCGCAGCCATTCTCGGCGCAAAGCATCCCGCGATTCGTGAAGCGCTGAGAAAATTCCGCGCGAAACAGACCGAACGAGTTCTCGCCAATCCCGATCCCGCAGCCGGGCAAGGCGCATCCTTCCAACTCAGCACCACGCAACCGCCCGCGAAAAGGAAACCCGCGTGACCATCGGCATTCTCGGCGGCGGCCAGCTCGGCTACATGCTCGCGCTCGCGGGCTACCCGCTGGGACTACATTTTCGCTTCTTCGACCCTTCGCCCGAAGCTCCCGTCGGCCGCATCGCCTCGCGCGTCACCGCCGAATTTTCGGACGAGTCCGCACTCGAGAAATTCGCCAACGGCCTCGAACTCGTCACCTACGAATTCGAAAACGTGCCCGCCGCCGCGGTCCGCTTTCTCGCCGAGCGTGTCCCCGTCTATCCCCCGCCCGCCGCGCTGGAAGCCGCCCAGGACCGCCTTCGCGAGAAACGCCTGTTCGAAGATCTCGGCATTCCTACAACCGAATTTGCGCCGGTCGCGAACCGCGAAGCGCTCGACGCCGTAGTAAAAAAAATCGGCCTGCCCGCGATGCTGAAAACCTGCCGCCTGGGCTACGACGGCAAAGGGCAGTGGCTATTGCGCACCGCCGAAGACATCGCGCGCGCAAAGAACGAACTTCCCGCGGCAAGCTCCGGCCACGCGCAGAAAAGCCACGACGCGGCGGCGCAAGGCGATGTCCCATTCATCCTCGAGCGCTTCGTGCAATTCACGCGCGAACTGAGCGTCCTCGCCGTTCGTGCTCGCACCGGCGAAACCGCAGTCTATCCCCTGGTTGAGAATCACCACCGCGGCGGCATCCTGCGCCTCTCGCTCGCTCCCGCGCCGCGACTCGATCCCGCCATCCAGCGTGCCGCCGAGGAAGCCGCCAACAGCGTCTTCGACGAACTGCAATACGTCGGCGGCCTGGCCATCGAATTTTTCGAGCAGGAAGGCCGCCTGCTCGCCAACGAGATGGCCCCGCGCGTTCACAATTCCGGTCACTGGACGATCGAAGGCGCGCTCACCAGCCAGTTCGAGAATCACCTGCGCGCGGTGATGGGGCTGCCGTTGGGCTCCACCCACGCCATCGGTTCCTCGGCCATGCTCAATCTGATCGGCGAACTCCCCGACCCCGCCGACGTACTCGCCATCCGCGACGCCCATCTGCACCTCTACGGCAAGTCCCCCCGCGCCGGACGCAAACTAGGCCACGTCACCCTGCGCGCCTCCTCGACAGAACAACTCGCCTCCCGCCTGGCCGAACTCCCCGGCTTCTTCCACCGCCCCGAATTCTGCCTCGACGCCGTCCTTGCAAGACCGCTAACCTCCCGCGCCTAAGTAGCACAGGCACTCTTGCCTGTGCTCCGACGATCTCCCACCGAATGATCCATCGCAAATCGCCGCCGGACCGACCCTCCCCCGCAGTTGCCGCCCCACGGCCCGAATGCTAGGATGCAGGGTCCGCATGACACCCGCCCCCACGTCCGTTAGTGCCTCTCCCCCGCTGCGCATTGGCATCCCCTGGCGCACAACCAAGGAGCAACACCAGGGCGAGCGCAAGAAGCTGAATTACTATTTCGAGGCCCTCAAAAGCGCCGGAGCAGAGCCGACAGACATCCGCTTGGACCAAACCCCAGCCCAGCTTAAAGCCCAATTGTCCGACCTCGATGGCTTCGTCCTGCCGGGCAGCCCCGCAGACGTTGAGCCAAGCCTCTATGCCGCCAGTAAGCATCACAAAACAAACGACGTAGACGAGAATCGCGACCGCACAGACATGGCCATTCTCGACCACGCTTTCGAAACTGGAAAGCCCGTCCTGGCGATCTGCTTCGGATGCCAGCTTTTAAACGTCTATCTTAAGGGAAGCCTGATCCAGGATCTCCGGAGCGAGAAGCCGGAGTCCATCGCCCATGGGGACACCGATCTGCCCCCTGGCTCGGTGAAAGGTGATATTGAGCATCCCGTCGACTTTTCGCCCGGCACTCTGCTCGCCCGGCTCAACGGCGCCACCGCTGGCAAGATCAACAGCAGCCACCACCAGGCGATCGACCGTCCTGGCGAAAATCTGCGGGTCACCGCGCGCGCCTCCGACGGCACCATCGAAGGCGTCGAGTGGACCGGTGGCCCGAACTGGGTTGTGGGCGTCCAGTGGCATCCCGAGCGCATGCCCAGCGATGCATTGTCGCAGCATCTGTTCGGCGAATTTGTGGCCGCGGTTCGGAGTGCCCGCGGTTCGGTTATGCAAAAGGCTTGAGGCTTCCGCTTTCCCGGCTTCGATCTTCAAGTTTCGCTGTTTACTCTCGTTGGGGGAATCATGATTTCATTGGCAGGCAAGGCGGCGGTCATCACTGGAGGTTCGCGCGGCATAGGAGCGGCAGCCGTCAAGTTGTTTGCGCAGGCGGGCGCGGATGTCATCTTCACTTACAACAAGGCGAAAGACGCCGCGCAAACGGTCGAACAAGAAGCCGGCAAGCACGGCACGCGCGTGGAGGGATTTAAGGCCGACGTCGGACGCCACGCCGACAACAAGAAACTGGTCGATCACGCCGTCGCGCGGCTTGGGCGTCTCGACATCGTCGTTGCCAACGCCGGTGTCTGGAACCAGGATGATCTGCCCATCGAAACGATGACCGAAAAGCAGTGGGACGACATGATTCGCATCAATCTCAAGAGCGTCTACTCGCTGATCCATTTTTCCGTTCCCCACATGATCAAGCAAAAGTCCGGCAAGATTATTCCCGTGACCTCCACCGCCGGGCAGCGCGGCGAATCATTTCACACGCACTATGGAGCGTCGAAAGGCGCCGTCATCAGCCTGGTGAAAGGTCTTTCGACCGAACTCGCGCGCCACAACATTCTGGTCAATTCCGTGGCGCCCGGATGGGTCGCGACCGACATGTCCAATCCCGTCTTAACCACGAAGAAAGGCCAAAAGATGGCCGCGCAAGCGATCCCTCTGGGCCGCCCCGCAACCGCCGAAGAAATCGCCGGCCCCATCCTTTTCCTGGCCTCCGATCTGGCCAACTTCCTCACCGGCGAAATCATCAATGTAAACGGAGGATCGGTCTTGTGCGGCTGAAGTTTGCGAACAAAATGTTTGCGAAGAAATCCAGGAAATTCGCATTCGCAGCGGCCCTCTTCGCTGTGCTCTGCGCAGGCTCGGCCTCCGCGCAAAATCCCGACACGCTGACACCCGAAGCCAGCACCGCCAAGGCCAATCAGATCCTGCAACAACTGATCGATGCCTACGGCGGGCCCACCTACATGGATATTCGCGACTCCGATTGCGAAGGCCGCCTCGCGCGTTTCGGCCACAACGGCGAGCTGACCGGTTACACCAATTTCAAGGATTACTGGCGCTATCCCGACGCCAACCGCACCGACTACTCGAAAAAGGGCGTCATCATCAATCTTTACGTCGGCGACAAAGGCTGGACCCTCGACAAAGGCGGCGTTTCGGAGCTTAGCGCGGCGTCCGTTGCCGATTTTCAGGAGCAAGCCAAAAAGGACGTCAATAATTTGCTGCGCGTCCGCTTGAAGGAACCCGGCATGACGGTGCGCTACGGCGGGCTCGACATCGTCGATCTCAAAACCGTCGACTGGGTGGATATCACCGACTCCGACCAGCGCAACTTCCGCCTGGCGGTGGACCGCTCCACGCACCTGCTCGCTCGCGCCGTCGTCAGCACCCAGGATGAAGCCATGAACGTCCGCAACGTCGAGACCAACATCTTCACCAATTTTCAGCTCATGGACGGAGTGCGCACTGCGATGCAGATCACCACGGACCGCAATGGCCGCCGTTCCAGCCAGGTGTTCTTCTCGATTTGCAAATACAACTCCGGCCTTCCAGCCGACCTGTTCAGCAAGGACTCCCTCAACAAGCGCTTCTCCGAAGTCGGCAGCAAGAAATCCAAAGACGAAAAGAAAAAGGAAAAGGAAGACAACTAGAGCTGGCGCCGCCCTGCTGTACTGTCCGCCTCTGCGATCTCTCCTCTTCCAACTCTCCTCGGCTTCGATCCCACCAATTCAGTCTCACGTCGATTCGTGCATTACGCCGCGGTGTCATCCTGAGCGCATCCGACGAGGATGCGCGAAGGATCTCAACTGACGCGGAGGCCTCGACTCATCCCTCTCTGGCCCAAACAGAAATCCTTGTACAACTCCCGCCGAAGTTGTAACGTCTTGACACATTTACCTTTACCGGAATGGGAACGATGCGTCTCCGAGCCGCGTCTGGTCAACTTTCAACCTCGTCCGTCGACCGAGTCCAGGGCCTGAGTGTCCTGGAGCTGGTGGTGTCCGCCGCCATCATCCTGATCATTTCCGGCATGGCCATCACTCCCATCAGCAAGACTCTGAAGACCTATCAATTGAACGACGCCGCCAGCCAACTGGCGGGCATCATTAAATTTACGCGCTTCGAGGCCATCCGCAGGAACACGCCGATCAGCTGCGTGAACTCCCAGGCCGGCGCGTACACGCCGGCGAATATCTGGTCGGACGACAACGGCGACGGCGTTGAGGGTCCCACGGAAAAACAAATCCTGCTTGGCCCCGCCGCGACACTGGTCCCTGCCGGCGTAGTCCCCAACACGACGGCCCTAGCAACTGCGGCGAGCATACCGGCGCTGACGGCAATCTCGCCCAGCAGCGACGCCGTTAAGTTTGACCAGCGAGGAGCGGTGGTGGCCTCTCCGCCCGCGGTCTACGTCTATTTTGTCGGCAACACCTCCGACTCCGGCGGATTCCGCGCCGTGATCGTGTTGCCGTCAGGTTCGGTCCAGGTGTGGACCTATGCCGGAGGCACCGGCACCGCGTGGCAACAGATCAGCTAGCCGTCCTAAATCAGAAGACCAGCATGCCTGCGCAGCACAAATCGAACGGCGCCAACGAAAGCGGCTTCACGCTGATGGAGGTTTTGGTTGCCACGGTGGTGCTGCTGGTCGGGATGGTCGCGGTCGCGCAACTCGTGCCGATCTCGCTCACCATCAACAGCGGCAATCGCACGGGATCGACTGCGCTGGTGATCGAACAGCGCATGCTGGAACAGATGCTGGACCAGCCGCTCACCGCTGCGACCTGCACGGCGCCCGCGTGCCCCGACGCGCAAGCCAACACCTGGAATCTGGGAAATTCGGCAACTCCGAAAACGATCATCGGGAGTCCGGTAACCATGGTGAACAATAGCCCGGCGATCGACTTCACCGCCGGGCCAGTGCCGAATTATTCCGCCATTGTGGCCGATCCCGAAGATCCCTACGGCGCAAACTACGACGTTCGCTGGGCCGTCGTCAGCTACGCGAGCGGTGCCCACGTCACCGGCAGGCGCTTTCTGATCGGCGCGCGCCAAATCGGCGGCCAAGGCTATTTTCTGCCTCTCACGCTGGATGCGACGATCGAACAATGAGCGACCCTCGCACGATCAAACGGCAAGCGGGGTTCTCGCTTCTGGAATTGCTGGTCGCCGCCGCGATGTTCCTGATTGTCGCGGGAACCGCCTTCACCTTGCTGGGAGCGGCGCAGAAGCGCTATCAGACCGACTCGCAAATCCTGGCTAGCTTCCAGGAAGCGCGCCTCGGCCTGGACCAGATCGTTCGCGACGTCAACGATTCCGGCTATCCGCCGCCGAATCATTTCTCCGTCTTGCCCGCGGCGAATTTGTATGCGGCTACGCCGTTCGCTGGCAGCCCGAGTGCGGCGTGTTTCATCGGAACAACCTGCGCCAGTCCCCAGGATTTCGACTTGATCATCGAGACCAACCTCGATCCGTCGAGCAGTCCCAACGTCCAGTGGGTGCGCTATCAATTGCCCGCCGGCTCGACCACCCTGATGCGTGGCGTGACCAACAAAGTGGCTATGGATCCGGTGGCTGCGACTTCCGCCGCGGGCGTGATGGTTCCCTACGTCCAAAACGTGATGAACAACGCCACCGCCGGACAGATCAGCGCGATCCGAGCCGTCTATCCCACCATGTTTCCCGGCGGAGCTCCGGTTCCCATCTTCGCCTACACTTGCGAAACCAGCGGGACCACGCCGCTAAGCTGCCCCACTGCCGGCGCTTTCAATACTCCCCAAAATATTCTCGATGTCGAGATCACCCTGATCGTTCAGGCGACCGCAGTGGACGCGCAGACGGGCTTGCCGCGCCTCGTGGAGCTGCATGGCCGCGGACATCGCCTCAATCCAAATCAGTAGCCAAACAAGAGCATGAGCGCCACTCGCCAGCGACGATGCACCAACTCCGAAGAAGGAGTCGCGCTGCTCATCGCCATTTCCGCCCTGCTTTTGATCAGCGTCGTCGCTATTTCCTTGATCATCGCGGCAGGAATGGAGACTTCGCTTTCTGGAAACTACCGGTCGTCAACCAGCGCCTACTACGCCGCAAGAGCCGGCCTGGAAGAAGGCCGCGGGCGTCTGCTGCCAAGAAATCCCGACTATTTCAACGCCACATCACCGGCGTTCATTCCGGCAGCGCTCACACTGCACGACGTGCGATACGTCACGAATCCAACCGGCGCGGAAAATGTCCTGACCGCCTATCCCGACACGGAATACGACACGGAATTTGGTGCTGGTTCGCTCGCGGGCGCTACCGTCAAGACCATCGCCTCGATTTCGCCCGTAGCAGGCATTGCTGGGGCCCTTTACAAGTGGGTGCGCATTAACCCAATCACCGAGAAATCCATCAATCTGGACGTGAACGGTGATCATGTCGAGGATCCCACGACGCTGCTGTTTTTCGACGGCCAACACCTCAACCTGACGGCCACTGGGCAGCAAGCGCTGGAAGTCACTTCGTTGGCGGTGCTCCCGAACGGCACGCAGAAGATCCTGCAGTACGTGGTCGCGCCGGT
This sequence comes from Candidatus Acidiferrum sp., assembly GCA_049512575.1. Taxonomy (GTDB): domain Bacteria; phylum Acidobacteriota; class Terriglobia; order Acidiferrales; family UBA7541; genus Acidiferrum. The sequence goes on along the minus strand of JBEKWY010000079.1, from coordinate 10,430 downwards.
GATTCTGAGCCTGAACTTTCCCGCCGCGGTCACCGCCGTGGGAAATTACACCGGTGCTACCAGCTTCGGAAACCAGAGCGCCGGCTTCGGAATCAGCGGCACGGACTTCTGCAATCCTGCCAGCCAGCAATATGCCGTTGCGGGAACCAGTCCTGCGTCGGTTACGAATCTTTCGGCGAAGCTCACACCTGCCGGAAACTATCCGGGCACTGGCGGAAGCGCCGGGCCACCTGCGACCGCGTCGGTCGGCAGCAACGCTGCCGCCATGCAAAACTTTCCCGATCCACTTCATCCAGGTCAGATGCTTGATCTGACCACGATTGCCGGCCTCAACCAGTTGGTCAGCGAAATCCAATCGTCGGCGGACTACACCATGACGGATTGCAGCAACACCAGCAATCTTGGCTCGGCTTCCAGTCCCACGGTCGTGATGGTTACCGGGAATTGCAGCCTCAGCGGCAATCCTTCTCCGCCAGGCTCAGGAATTCTTCTGGTGCAGGGTGATGTCCAATATGTCGATCATCCTTACGATGGCCTGATTCTGGCGATCGGAACGGGCGCCTTCCAGCAGTCGGCTTCGCGGCTTACGCACTTTTACGGTTCCCTGGTTTTGGCCCAGACCGTAAACCCCTCGACGCACGCGCCTCTAGGAACGCCAGGCACGCCGACGCTAAGCTGGCTCGCGGGCACCGGCAATCCCAATCTGCAGTACGACAGTTGCCTGGTCGCGAACGCGCAACCCACGATCACCTACAAGCCGCTTTCCTTCCGCGAAATTTCTCAATAGTGATATAAGAAGAAATGCGCAGACGGAGGTTTCCCAAGAGCGTCACAGTATGTTCGGCGGTACTGGCCGTGGCGTTTCTATCCGTTCGCAGTGGCGCAACATGCTGCGCCGCAAACGCCCATACGCCGAATATTCTGCCTCTTGCGGCAGCGTTCGCCGTGAGCGCGACACAAGAGCAATCGCCCGCCAGTTCATCGCCAGCGAATCCGTCCGTCGCGACGCACAAGGTCAAAGTCTGGACCAACGACGAACTCGTTGCCACGCGCACGCCCGCCGATATCTATATCTTCCAGAAAGAGGAACAAGCCGCGGCTCTAGTCGTTGAAGGCTTCAATCAGATCGCGTCGTGCTTTGCCTTTGGCCAGCCGGAAGGCAACGCGGACGAAACGCAAAAGGCCATCGACAGCGCGGTGGAATCAATTCGGGACAGCGAAGAAGCGGTGGCACAGGCGCGAAGGGCCCTCAGTACTGCTCCCGAAAATCTCAAGCTGCGCAATCGAATGGAACTCGCTCAGCGCACGGCGGAGTTGAACCACGCCCGCGAGCAGCTATGGAAACTGCAGGAGCATTTGCAGGAACTGAACAAGTCACCGGCGCAGAGTAGCGCTCCAAGCCAGCCTGCACCGAACTGAGCTGGTCATCCGAGAGGCCTCTTAGTAACACCTTTGTTTTCCAGCACTTACATAGTAAATCGACGATTTGGAAGAAAAGAGCAGGATTTAGTTAACCATAACACCCCCCTCCCCCCCTTTTTTTTGTAAGTGTTCATTCTAAAGAAAGTTAAAGTCCTTTGTTTTCACACAGTTTTGCAAGTGTTGATTCTGAATGGTTTGCAATGTTCGAACCGTGACAAATTCAGGGGCTGCGGGAGGGCGCAATTTTGGCGTTTTTTCGGCACCCGCGGCGACGGAAAAAGTGTGTGTGAGAACCTAGGAGAAGCGCCTTGGGTCGCTCGGCGAACGTTCCCGTGGTTGAGATTCTTCGGGCATCCTTGTCGGATGCCCTCAGAATGACAGTTTCTCTTTTTTGCGCGAGGAAGAACTCGAGGAAGCGCAATCGAATCGGACTTACCGCGCGACTGAAGTCGTGCCCTCCTGATGTAAGACAGGCTCTAAAGGATGATGCTGTTTGGTCCTGAACATTGGAGCACGCGTGGCAACCTACAAAACCGGCCCTCAGCGGCTGAAGCCGCACTCATTCGACGACACCTACGGCACGACTGAAGTCGTGCCCTCCCCCGAGACTTCGCGTCGCGCCCTGGAGTCGCGGCCTTGGCGGAGGGTCGCGCGGCTGTATAATGGTGGGATGCAAACTGGGGAGCAGAGTGTGCAGATGCACGGCACTACGGTGCTGTGCGTGCGCAAGGACAACAAAGTCGTGCTGATCGCCGATGGCCAGGTGACCATGGGCGATCATGTGATGAAGCACAGCGCGCGGAAGACGCGGCGGTTGTACAACGACAAGGTCATTGTGGGTTTCGCGGGATCCACGGCGGACGCGATTTCGCTGTTTGAACGATTCGAGGGCAAGCTTCAGGAGCATTCCGGGAACCTGGCGAAAGCCGCGGTAGAGCTGGCAAAGGAATGGCGGAAGGACCGGGCGCTTCGGCACCTGGAGGCACTGCTGATCGTCGCCGACACGAAAGGCACCTTTCTGCTGTCGGGCACTGGCGACGTAATCGAGCCAGACGACGGAATCTGCGCCATCGGTTCGGGCGGGACCTATGCGCTGTCGGCCGCACGAGCTTTGCTGAAACATTCGAAGCTAGGCGCGAAAGATCTGGCGATGGAAGCCATGCGCATCGCGAGCGAGATTTGCATCTATACTAATGCTAACTTTACCGTCGAGGAGTTATAGCGGGGATTGGTTGTTCGCCGCCCACCGGGGAGATGCCTTGGGAGACTTTTTGAGCGGCTTCGATGGTTGAGATTCTGAGGGCATCCTTGTCGGATGCCCTCAGAATGACAATTTTGATTTTGCGCCGGCAAGGTTTCTGCGACTGGATGAGGGACTAAGATAGGCGGTAGACGGTAGTACGAAGATCGAAGGGATTGAATGACCAGCAAGACTGAAAAAGAAATTGTTTACATGCCCGGTGGTAACGGAGCGCCGCCCGCGGCGGAGCCGGAACTTCTGCCCGCCCTGGATGACATGACGCCGCGCGAGATTGTCGCGGAGCTGGATAAATACATCGTGGGTCAGAACGCGGCGAAGCGGGCCGTGGCGGTTGCGCTGCGCAACCGGGTCCGCCGCCAGAAGCTGCCGCCGGAGATCGCCGAAGACGTCCTGCCCAAGAACATCCTGATGATTGGTCCCACGGGTGTTGGTAAGACCGAAATTGCGCGGCGTCTCGCGCGCCTGGCGGGCTGCCCGTTCGTCAAAGTGGAAGCGTCGAAATATACGGAAGTCGGCTATGTGGGCCGCGACGTCGAATCCATGGTGCGCGATCTGGTGGAAACGTCCATCGACATGGTGCGCGAGGAAAAATTGGACGAAGTTGCGGACCGCGCCGAGCAGACCGCCGAAGAACGCGTGCTCGACCTGCTGCTGCCACCTTCACCGGCGCCGGCGCCGAACACCACCGAAGCCGATGCCGCGCAGCAGCGCGAACAGACGCAGCGCACGCGCGAGAAACTCCGAGCACAGCTTCGCGAAGGCAAGCTCGATCAGCGCATGGTGGACATCGAAGTGCGCGAGCGGTCCATGCCGTCCTTTGAAATCATCTCCAATCAAGGCGTCGAGGAGATGGACGTCAACATCAAGGACATGCTTTCGGGCATGTTCGGGCAACAGAAAAAGAAGCGCAAGATGAGCGTCGCGGATGCTTTTGAATATTTGATCCAGGAAGAAGAGAACAAGCTGCTGGACATGGACCAGGTGACGCGTGTTGCGGTGGAGCGCGCGGAGCAGATGGGGATCATTTTTATCGACGAGATCGACAAGGTCGCGGGCAGGGAATCCGGCCATGGGCCGGACGTTTCGCGCGAGGGCGTGCAGCGTGACATTCTACCGATCATCGAAGGCACGACGGTCAACACGCGCTATGGGATGATCCGCACCGACCACATCTTGTTCATCGCCGCGGGTGCGTTTCACGTCACCAAGCCGTCGGACTTGATTCCCGAGCTGCAGGGCCGCCTGCCGATTCGCGTGGAACTGCAGTCGTTGAAGGAAGAGGATTTCGTCCGCATTCTGACCGAGCCCAAGAACGCGCTGATCAAGCAATACATCGCGCTGCTGGAGACCGAGGGCTTGAAACTGAACATTACCGAGGATGCCGTCGAGACCATCGCGAAATTCGCCACCAGCGTCAACGAGCAAACCGAAAACATCGGAGCGCGCCGCCTGCACACCATCCTCGAAAAAGTTCTTGAGGAACTTTCCTTTGAAGCGTCCGACCTGAAGAAAAAGAACGTAAAGGTGGACGCTGCATACGTAAACAAGCAGCTCGCCGAAATCGTCAAGAACCAGGATTTGAGCCGCTACATTCTTTAGTACGAAACTCGAAAATGGAAAATCGAAACTCGCGGAGCGCGTCCATGCGCGCCCGGCTCGAGTCCATCCCGATGCGTTTTCCCATGTCGTCCCTGGCGGCCTTCGCGTTGCACATGTTCGTGCGGCACACGGCCAAATCGAGCCTGACATCGAGTTTTACTTTTCGATCCAGGTTTTTCGATCCTGGACTTTTGCTTTTCGGCGTCATTCTCCTGGCGGGTTGTGGCGCACCCGGCGATCCCACCGCGCCCTCACCGCCGGTGCCGACGGCGATCGCCGACCTCACTGCCCGCCAGGCCGGCGACGGCGTGCAGCTCACCTTCAGCATGCCGACGAAAACAATTCACAGCGACCGCCTCGCCTCGCCCCCCGCTGTTGAAGTCTTGCGCGGCGCAGCGAAGCCCGACGGCTCGCCCGATCCGAGTTCTTTTCGCGTGGTTGACACGATTCCCGGCGCCCTCGTCAAAAAGTATCAAGCCGAAGGACAAACCCAAATCATAAGTCCTATCGCGCCGGAGGAGTCTCGCGCTCATCCGGGCGCCACGATCCTGTACCGCGTGCGAACCCGTGCTTCCAAGAAACGCGCCTCTGCGGATTCGAATCCGGTCACAGTTCACATCTTCCCCGTGCCGGAACGCATCGCGGCCATCGCAAGCAAAGTGAATGAGACCTCGATCGAACTCAGCTGGCCTGCCGTAACGCGAACCTCCGGCGGTGATCCCGTCGCCGTCTCTGAATATCATATTTACCGCGGCGAGCTGGACGCGCGCGCACACGATCCCGCGACGAAAGATGTGCTCCACGAAAAATGGATGGTGCCAATGGCCTTAGTTGCCAACTCGGATGCTCCGAATTACCGGGATACGCAGTTCGATTTCGGCAAGACTTATGTCTACCTGGTTCGCAGTGTCACAACAGCCTCAGGGAATCCTCTGGAGTCCAGCGACTCCGATCCGCTGGTGCTCATTCCTGTGGATATCTTCCCGCCTGCGACGCCGCAGGAAGTAGCGGTGGCCGTGCTGGTCAATCCGAGCACGGGTTCAACGGAAGTTGATCTCTCCTGGTCCATCAACGCGGAACCCGATCTCGCGGGCTATCGCGTCTATCGCAGCGAGCAGCAAGAGGACAGGGGCCAGCTCGTTACGCCGGACTTGTTGCTCTCCCCCGCGTATCGTGATACTTCTGTAGCTCCCGACCACTCGTATTGGTATCGAGTGACCGCGGTCGACCGCTCCGGTAACGAAAGCGCCCCCACTCCGCCCGTTGCAGCCGATGTCGCGCAACATTCCCCGTAGCTCCGGGTTTGTATCTGAATGGCTCCTAGGAGCCCAGCCGTTATGCGGGTCAACGAGCGATTTTTGAGTGGTGAACTGGCTCTCGTTTTACACGATGCGGGAGTCCGTATCGGCGTATTGGCCGGAGCGGGCTTCTCACTCAGTTTTATCGTTTGGTTGGTTGTCGCCAATCGCTTGCCAAGCTTGGAACATGTCGCCCTTCAGCGCAATATCATTGCCGCCTCGGTCCTTGGTCTTTTCTTTCTTGTGCCGATCGCGCGTTTCATGTGGCAGCCGGGCCGGCTGCTTGTTTCGAGTCTGATCGCCTGGAGCATTTTTGCGTTTGTGTACCGGGGGCTCTGCCTGCATTTCCACGCTCTCGCGGAACGCTACAGTGCCGTTCAAATTTTTACACTAGGCGCGATCGTGTATATGATACTGGCGACGCTCTCCTGGATCGGCACGTGCATTTGGAGAGTGCGTGAATCCTACATGACCAACCACCGGGTATCCCACTCCCACCATCGCCTATGAAATTTTGCCGGTTTGTTCCGCTGGACACTTCGATCGCGCGGCCTGCTACTCCCCTCTTTGGTCTTCTGGAGGACGGCCAGGTCTGCGAGCTATCGGGCGCACCGTGGGGAAAATGGTCGCGCACCACTCACGGCTGGCCGCTGGCGGAGGTGCGCCTGGTCGCGCCTGTCGCGCCGGGCAAAATCGTGTGTGTCGGCCGCAACTATGCCGCGCACGCCGCGGAACTTGGCAACGATGTCCCCAAGGAGCCGATGATTTTCCTCAAGCCGTCTTCTTCGATCGTCGGACCTGGCGAGCCGATTGTTCTGCCGGTCTACTCGCAGCGCGTCGAGCATGAAGCCGAACTTGCCGTGGTGATCGGCCGCCGGTGCTCGCATCTGCGCGACTCGGACGACGCTTTGGAAAATGTTCTCGGCTATACCTGCGCAAATGATGTTACTGCGCGAGACTTGCAGAAGACGGATGTGCAGTTCACGCGCGCGAAAGGCTTCGACACGTTTTGTCCCATAGGCCCGCACATCGAAACCGATCTCGATCCGACGAACGTGCTGGTCGAAGCTCGCGTGAACGGCGCGCTCCGTCAGTCGGGCAGCACTTCGCTGATGTCGTATACGTGTGAATTCCTGGTGCGATGGATTTCGCGCATGATGACACTGCATCCTGGCGACGTCATCTCGACTGGCACACCTTCCGGTGTGGGGCCGCTCGCACCCGGCGACACCGTGGACGTCTCCGTCGAGGGAATCGGCGTGTTGCGTAATCCGGTGCATGCCCCGCAAGCGTAGTGCGCGTCTCTCCTTGCTTTTCGTTAGAATACGCATTCGTGGAGAACTTCGGCCGGACCGAATTTTCTCCGCGTGAGCGTGCATGAGATCCTCGCGTCGAGTGCGGTCGTCTCACGCTCGATTGCATTCATACCCAGGGAGTTCGTTCGTTGAAGACATTGCTCGCTGAATGGAAAGTCGCGCTGGGGATGGCCGCCGCGGCCATCGCCGCCATCGCCATGGTAGCCTACGCCTTCTTTCGCCCTTCGGAGCCGCCGCAGGAGACCGAGCGCAAGCGGCGGCTGCAGCTGAATCAGATTGGACGCATCGCGGAGGGCCAGGTCGTGGAACTGGTCGAGCATCCGCCTGAAGAACCCGCCGCCAAGCGGATGTTTGGCCCGCGCGCGCGACCGATTCCCGATACGCGCCCTCGCCATCTGGTTTCGTACAGCTACGCGATTTCGGGCGTGACGTATCACACGGCACAGGACATTACCGGCCTCGAAGGCCAAATACGTTTCGAGCGCCTGGTCACCGGCCAACCCGCCAGCATCAAATACGACCCCGCGAATCCCAGCGACTCGATCATCGTCGCCGACGACTGGTCAGGCCTGCGCTGAGTTCCGCAGCGATGGCCGCCGTGCCTTGCCATTCTGATTTGGCTTTGCATGCGCTATTCTTGTCTCGGCGGCCGCTGCGCGCCACACGCGTACTCTCATGAAAATGATTCTCGCTTCCATCTTTACCACCGCGCTGATCATTGCGATGACCCTTGGGGCTATGTTCACACTGGTCAGCGCCACCGTTTACGTTACTTCCATCGTGTCGCCCGCACAGCGCGCCGTTGCCATCGGAGCAGAACTGCTCCTAGGCGTTGTGCTGCTTCTGGGCACGACCTGGCTTGCCACGCATCTCGCCGTGCGCATCTTTGGCAATAAGCAAGCATCCGCATCGGGAGAGCCTCTTGCCTGAGGAAAAATCTGTCGCGCCTGCCCGCGCTCCCGTAGCGCCCGCCAACGCAAAGCACCGCGATCGCATGGACGATTTGCGGCGGCTCAGCGCGGAGGCCGAAGCGGGTGGCGGTCCTGAGCGTCGCGAGCGCGAACATAAAGCCGGGAAGCTTACCGCGCGCGAGCGCGTCGATATGCTTCTCGACGAAGGCACCTTCGAAGAGCTCGACAAATTTGTGCGGCATCGCTGCGTCGATTTTGGCATGCAGGAGCAGCGGCCGGCGGGCGATGGCTTCGTCACCGGCTTCGGGCGCATCGATGGCCGCCTGGTCTATGTTTTCGCTCAGGACTTCACCGTGTTCGGCGGATCGCTTTCTGAATCCAACGCGCTGAAAATTTGCAAGATCATGGACTTGGCGATGCGGGCCGGCGCGCCCGTCATCGGACTGAACGATTCCGGCGGTGCGCGGATCCAGGAAGGCGTAGCTTCGCTGGCAGGTTACGCCGACATTTTTTTGCGCAACACGCTCGCTAGCGGCGTGATTCCTCAGATCAGCGCGATCATGGGACCTTGCGCGGGCGGCGCGGTCTATTCCCCGGCGATCACCGATTTCATTTTCATGACCCGCGAAACGTCTTATATGTTCGTGACTGGACCCGACGTCATCAAGACCGTCACGCACGAAGAGGTCACCAAGCAGGAGCTGGGCGGCGCCATGACCCATAACGCCACGAGCGGCGTCGCGCACTTTGTCGCGCCGGATGATGCCGACTGCCTGGCTATGATTCGCGAGTTGATGAGTTTTCTGCCCGCGAACAATTTGGAAGATCCGCCGCGGCGTTCCACTTCCGACCCGGCGGACCGGCGCGATGAATCGCTGAACGCGCTGGTTCCGGAAGATGCGCAGAAACCTTACGACATCAAGGACGCGATTCATTCCGTCATTGATGATGGGTACTTTTTCGAAGTCCACGAGCACTTCGCGAAAAATCTCGTTGTGGGATTTGCACGCCTCGACGGCCGCCCGGTCGGCATCGTGGCCAATCAGCCCGCATTTCTGGCGGGCGTGCTCGACATCAATGCCAGCGTCAAAGGCGCGCGTTTCGTTCGCTTTTGCGACGCCTTCAACATTCCGTTGATCACGTTTGAAGACGTTCCCGGTTTTCTCCCTGGCACACAGCAGGAGTTCGGGGGGATCATCAAGCATGGCGCGAAGCTGCTCTTCGCTTTCGCGGAGGCGACCGTTCCGAAAATCACCGTGATCACACGTAAAGCTTACGGCGGCGCCTATTGCGTCATGGCCTCGAAGCACATCCGCACCGACGCAAATTTCGCCTGGCCGTGCGCGGAGATTGCGGTCATGGGTCCGGAAGGCGCTGTCAACATCGTGTACAAGCGCGAACTGGAACGCGCTCCCGAATCCGAGCGCGAAGCCCTTCGCCAGGAGAAAATCGCCGAGTTCCGCGATCGCTTCGCCAATCCTTTCGTCGCTGCGGAGCGTGGCTACATCGACGCCGTCATCGAACCGGCGGAAACCCGGGCCAAAATCATCACGGCACTCCGTTCCCTGGAAAATAAAAAGGACATTAACCCGAAGAAAAAGCACGGAAACATTCCGCTGTAGAGCTTTGGTCACTTAGTGTTTCACCGGGCTGAAGCCCGACGCCTACATCTCCCTCCATCGCTAACCTGTGGCCCAGGGTTATCTTCTAAACGTCAATCCTGCCGTTTCTCTTGACCAAGCCGAACCCGCAGCCTAAATTTATGTTCCCCCCTCAGTGTGTGCCAAAGCCCCGTACATCCTCGATTGAGAAAGAGGCTTGCATGGCCACGCCCGGAAGAGAATATTCTTTAGACCATCATTTACTGGAACGGCTGAAGTATAGCGGGATCGATCCTCGAAACCTCGAAGACTTGGTTGGCATCGTCGTCAGTCTGAAGAATAAGTATGGAATTACGCCGTTCGAAGCCGTAGCGTTAGGGCATCCGGTCCCAAACGCCTTGACCGTCAGCTATGGCATGGACTCGATCACGATAAACAAAATCGCGAGCGTGGTCCTCGACATTCCCAGGCTCACGGCAATGACGATCATGCCCCGCGGTATTCCCAGATATGCCCAGTTCGCCGTGGACATCACTCTGGGCGGCTAAATTTAGTTCACTTCAGCAAATACTCCTGTAGAAATTCGACCGTGGCGTAAAACTGGAAGTCCTGGTTCGACTTCTTGCGGTAGCCGTGGCCCTCATCCTTTGCGATCAGCAGCCACACCGGTGTCCCTTGTTTCTTCAGGGCATCGGCAATCTGTTGCGATTCGCTAACCGGCACACGCGGATCGTTCTTGCCGGCAATCACGAACATGGGCTTCTTGATTTTCTCGATGTTGTTCATCGGCGCGATTTTTTCGAGATACTCGCGCATCTTCGGGTCACGCTCGTCGCCGTACTCCACGCGGCGCAAATCCCGGCGGTAGGCTTCCGTGTGCTCCAGGAACGTCACCAGGTTGGACATACCGACGATATCCACCGAGCAGCGGATGCGGTCGCTATAAAAGGTGGCCACCGCCAGGGTCATGTGCCCGCCGTAGCTTCCGCCGGTTACCCCGATGCGATCGGCATCCAGGTCGG
>JBEKWY010000078.1:0-22438 GCA_049512575.1 Candidatus Acidiferrum sp. | reverse complement strand
TCCACACCGCAGCGGCGGAGCGCGTCTTCCATGCGGACGCCTTCGCGGTCGGTACGAAGGCGGTCGGCGGCGATACTCGCGGTGCCCGCGAACGCCGACGACCCCAGCAGGCTGCGCCCGAAGCGCGCGCCCTCCTCGTCGGCCCAATCCACCAGCCGGACCGTAACCGGCGGCCGCCCGTTGAATTCGGCGGAGATGCGCCGAAGAATCTCAAGTCCCGCCAAAACGCCGAGCGCTCCGTCCAGCCACCCACCGTTCGGAACGGAATCGAGATGTCCACCGATGAGCAACGCTTTTTCCGACTTGCCAGGCAATGTGACCCAGTAGTTCCCCGCAGCGTCGTAGTGGTGCTCCACCGGCAATCCCGTGAGTTTCCCGGCGAACCATTCGCGCGCCTTCAACCAAGTATCGGTCCACGCCACCCGCTGCGCGCCATTCGCGTCACCGGTCAGCGCGCGCAACTCCTTCAATTCCGCCACAGTTCGTTTTGGATCGAGCGCCATACCTATGGAGTGCGCTTCCGCTTGCTGTCCGCGTCGGCGGGCGCAGCCGCTGCTTTCACCAGCGGTGACTCCCCAAACCATTCCGCCCGCTGCAACTCGATCGGTACATTCCCATTCCGCCACACAAAATCATTGAACGCCCGGATATCAAATTTTTCCCCAGCCCGAAGCCGCGCATCAGCAAGGAATTTGATGATCTGGATCTTCCCCGCCTGGTACGAAATCGCCTGCCCCGGCTGTGTAGCAAACGCCGCACCTTCACTCTGCGCTGTTTTCGGACTCATCGGCACGGTTTTCGCCAAATACGCGGCCGCCTCTTCGTTGTTGAGCTGCCCCAGCGCGAGTTTGACGTCCACTTCCACACGCAAGGCCCGCAGCCGCGCGAAATTGTAAATGATCTCGCGCGTGTGCGGCGAATCCTCAAACAAGCCGGCGAGCAGCATCATCTCTTCCGAGTAAAATCCCAGCCCTTCGATCGGCCCCGAATCATAATAGTGGCGCCGAATCGGATCGGGATTGCGCCACGACAGCCACAACTGCATGTAGTGCCCTGGCACGCCTTCGTGCACGATGATCGGCCGCGGATCGCGCTGGCTCGCGTCCTCAAAATATCCAGGATTGGGCGAAGGCTTCGGCGTCCACCGCACGCTATCCTGCGTCAATCGCGACGGCCCCGTGAAATCGTCCAGTTCTGAAAACTCCCCAAGCCCCTCCAGGTATGGAGGCATCGTCCGAACCGTGTAGTGCGGAAAGCCCGGTGGGATCGTCAGGATTTCCTGCCGCCCCAGAAACCGCCGGATTGCGCCTTCATTTTCCGTCGCGCGCTGCAACTGGTCGTCAAGCGTCGAAAATGCCTCCAGCGCAGGGACCTCGATATCCCGCTGGTGCTCGATTTGCTCCGCCGCGACCGACCGCGCCCACTCCAGCCGGCTCATGTCCAGCAATTGCTCCGGCGTGAACGGAGAGAGCGCGACATTCTTCAGAAAGAAAACGTAGGAATCGCGTCCCACCGGCGTGTGCGGCGGCATCGAGGGCAGCCGCTGCTGCAGCCAGTCGCGAAACGATTCCAGCGAAGACGCCGCCCGCTCGACCGCCGGCGACAGTTCGTGGACGTTGTCTCCCGTCAGGAGAGGGCCGACGTCATGCGCAACCAGCCACAATTGCGACCGAATGTCCGCCAGGGACCCGATCGCGAGCTTCGCGAAAGGCGCCGCGGGATGTTGCAGGTTGGCCTCGGCATCTTCCACGATCGAGGGAATGTTCTGCACACGTACGATCAAATCGCTGCTGCGGGTCTTGTCGAACGGCGGTGGCGGCAACAGCGCCTCCACCACCGGAGTCATCGCCTGCTCGACGTAGAACGTCGGGTCGTCCTGCCACCTCTTATTAATGTCGAGTTCCCAATGCACCCGCGCCAGCGCCGAGCCCATCAGCCGATAGTCCACCTGCTCCGGCACATGCCATTTCGACGGATCGAGCTTCTTCCAGCGAGCGTCGAACCCGGCTAGATCCGCATGCTGCTGAGCGATGGAAGCCGCGGACCACGAAGGCTTGAGTCCCGCAGGGCGTTCAATCCGCGGAACGTCGTCACCATTAAACGGCTGCCACTGTGCCCGCCAAGCCCAGAAGTCCGTGGCCAATTTATCGAGAGAATCCTGCGCCCGAACGCTCAGGGGCATGCAAGAAACACCAACGAGAACAAATAAGAAGATCACGCGTTTCATGGAGGCGCGATATTGCTGGACAAAGCGCAGGATGTCAATGTGACTCCCTCACCGGGAACACCCAATCTCTCGACTGACTGGGTGCCGTCGTCCGATCGTCAATATTCACCCGCTTGAATTCCTCCCACCGGAGGAGTAGCGTCGGAATCGTCCAACCCCCGCCCAAGTTCGGCGGAAGAAAATCTCTCAAGGACACCGTAAAAGGAGCGCGCACATGGCAACCGCAGTCACCGCCCCATCGATTGATTCGAACGTTTCGAGCTTCGTAGCTCGAAAGCAAAAACTTCTGATTAACGGCAAATGGGTCGAAGCCGCCTCGGGAAAAACCTTCGCCAGCTACAACCCCGCCACCGGTGAAGTGCTCGCAAACGTCGCCGAAGGCGATCGCGAAGACATCGATCGTGCCGTGAAAGCCGCGCGTGCCGCGTTCGAAACCGGCCCCTGGTCGAGAATCTCTCCCGCCGCCCGCGGAAAGATGATCTGGAAGCTCGCCGACCTGATCGAGAAGTACGCCGAGGAATTCGCGCAACTCGAATCCCTCGACAACGGCAAGCCTCTCGCCGTCGCCCGCGTAGCCGACGTTCCGCTCACCATCGAGCACATGCGCTACTACGCAGGCTGGGCCACCAAGATCGAAGGCAACACCATTCCGCTGACCCTCGCAGCGCCCTCGAAATACCTCGCCTACACCGTGCGCGAGCCGGTCGGCGTCGTCGGCCAGATCATTCCGTGGAATTTCCCGCTGCTGATGGCCGCCTGGAAGCTTGGCCCGGCATTGGCAGCCGGATGCACCGTGGTGCTGAAGCCCGCCGAGCAGACTCCGCTCTCCGCGCTGCGCCTCGGCGAACTCCTGCAGGAAGCCGGATTCCCGGACGGCGTGGTCAACATCGTTCCGGGCTACGGAGAAACCGCGGGCGCCGCGCTAGCTTCTCATCCCGACGTTGATAAAGTCGCCTTCACCGGCTCGACCGAAGTCGGCAAGCTGATCATTCAAGCTGCCGCGGGCAATCTGAAAAAAGTCTCGCTTGAACTCGGCGGCAAGTCCCCCAACGTAATCCTCGACGACGCCGATCTCGACACCGCCATTCCTGGCGCGGCCAGCGCCATCTTCTTCAACCACGGACAATGCTGCTGCGCGGGTTCCCGCCTCTACGTCGAAAAGAAAATTTTCGACAAGGTCGTGGACGGCATGGCGCAGAGCGCCGAAAAAATCCGCGTCCGCCCAGGCTTCGACCCCGAATCCGACATGGGCCCGCTCGTTTCCGAAGAGCAGCTCAATCGCGTCTGCGGCTACCTCGAATCCGGCAAGAAAGAAGGCGCGAGAGCCGTCACCGGCGGCGAGCGCCATGGTGATAAAGGCTACTTCGTCAAGCCCACAGTCCTCGTGGACACCACCGAAAATATGAAGGTCGTACAGGAAGAAATCTTCGGGCCGGTAGTGACCGCCATCCCCTTCAGCGATCCAGACGAAGTCGTCCGCAAAGCCAACGACACCGTCTACGGCCTCGCCGCCGGAATCTGGTCCCGCGACATCAAGAAAGCCCACAAGCTAGCCAACAAACTCCGCGCCGGCACCGTCTGGATCAACTGCTACAACGTCTTCGATCCAGCCCTACCGTTCGGTGGCTACAAACAATCCGGCTGGGGCCGCGAAATGGGCCACGAAGCCCTGGAACACTACACCGAAGTAAAATCCGTCTGCGCAGCGTTGTAGCACGGCGCCACAAAGCGTCACCACCGCGAATGAACGCGAGAAGGGCTGAGGCGATTTCGCCCCAGCCCTTCTTTCATAACGGATCGCGTTAGCTCCTTAAGTAGTGAGCCTCACGATTGCCCATTCTTTCCGCCCGTTTTTCTCCGTGACTCCGTGACTCCGTGGCTAATCCTTCTCACTTCTCCCCAACCTTCCCCGACATGCCCTTTTTCTTTCGCCGCGAATAAAGGTACAGTCTCCCCGCCAAACGATCGAACCGGAGCAACAATGCAACTGCATCCGAAGTTGGTAATCCCGACCGCGCACCTGAAAAAACTTGCCACCAAGCTCGCGCCGATATTCATGCTATTGGCTGTAATAACTCCCAGCGCAAAATCCCAGCAACCTCCAGAAAACGTCAGCATTCACGTGCGCGCCGATCAATCCACCGGCCCCATGCGCCCCATCTGGAACTACTGGGGATACGATGAGCCAAACTACACCTACACTCCCAATGGCAAAAAACTCCTGGCCGAGTTCGCCGCCCTCAGTCCCGTTCCGGTCTACATCCGTGTCCACAATCTCTTCACCACCGGCGATGGCTCCGCCTCGTTGAAGTGGGGTTCCACCAATGTCTACACCGAAGATGCCGCAGGAAATCCCGTTTACAGCTGGACGATTCTGGACTGCATCTTCGACACATTTCACGAAGCCGGCGTAAAGCCGCTGGTAGAAATCGGCTTCATGCCCGAAGCGCTCTCGACCCATCCGCAACCCTATCGCCACACTTTTCCCAACGGCTCGATCTTCACCGGTTGGGCTTATCCGCCGAAGGACTACAAAAAGTGGTCCGAGCTGGTCTTCCAGTTCGTGCATCACCTGCGCGATCGTTACGGCGACGCCGAAGTAAAAACCTGGATGTGGGAAGTCTGGAACGAACCGGACATCGACTATTGGAAGGGCACGCCCGAGGAATTTCTCAAGCTCTACGATTTTTCCGCCGACGCCGTGTTGCGCGCTCTACCCGGCGCACGCATAGGAGGCCCGGACAGCACCGGCCCAGGCTCTGCAAAAGCGATCGCCTTCCTCCGTTCCTTTCTCGAACACTGCGCTCGCGGACAAAACGCCGCGAACGGCAAAATCGGCGCGCCGCTCGACTTCATCAGCTTTCATCCCAAAGGTTCGCCGAAGTGGCAAGGCGATCACGTGCAAATGGGAATTTCGCAACAATTGAAGGCCGTCGACACGGGCTTCAAGATCGTATCTTCCTTTCCCGAATGGGCCCACACCCCCATCATCCTCGGCGAATCCGATCCGGAAGGCTGCGCGGCGTGTTCCGCGAAGCAAAACCCTCAGAATTCCTATCGCAACGGTTCGCTGTACGCCTCCTACACCGCCGAGGCTCTTTACAACATCGACGCGTTGGCGACCATCGACCGCGTAAATTTCCTCGGCGCGGTTAACTGGTCCTTCGAATTTGAAGGCCAACCATATTTTGCCGGCTTTCGAGAAATGGCCTCCAACGGACTGGACAAGCCGGTCCTGAACGCATTTCGCATGCTCGGCCTGCTCGGCAACCAGCGCTTGCAAGTGACCAGCTCAGCCGCGTTGCCAACCAACTCCGTGGTCCTCGACGGAGTCCGCGCCAAGCCTGACGTCAATGCCATCGCCTCACGCCGGGACAACGAGGTCGACGTGCTGGTCTGGAATTATCATGACGACGACCTCCCTTCCGCCGCTTCGCATATCGACCTGATCATCGACGGCTTACAAACGAATGCCAAACCCGCATTGCTCGAACATTTTCGGATCGATGCGCATCACAGCAACGCGTTCGAAGCCTGGAAGACGATGGGCTCTCCGGAGCAACCTTCCGAAGCGCAATATCAACAGCTGCAGGATGCCGGTCAACTACAGCTCCTGAGTTCCCCCGAATGGATGTCGATTGAACGAGCAACCGTGCGCCTGCAATTTGCGTTGCCCCGGCAGACGCTCTCGCTTTTGCGCATCACGTGGTAGGACGTCGCGTCCCACACAACCTAAGCACGCCAGGCTTCCCACTCTTACTTCTTGGCGGTCGGCGGCAACACACCGTTCAGGCGCAGATACATTGCGGCTTCGGCGTAGTGGTCGGCCCAAGCACCGGCTAGGATCAGGCTCAACCAGGCACGAGTAACTTGTTTTCCGCCGAATCCTTCCGTGGTCTCCGCTAGTTTCGAATCGTCCATATTCGCCAGCGCGCCAGAACAGAAATCGAAGGAGGCCTTGAGCGCGACGATGAGCTTGTCTTTCGAGTCCGTGTCTTTCGCCTCCTCGACCTTGGGAGCTGGGACGGCGGCCGCCTTGCCGCACAGCAGATAATTCGTTTCGGCCATGTGGACAACGAGACGCCCGAAGGTCATCTGGTCGGCGCTGGGTTTGTAGCTGAATTTTTCGGCGGGCATGGCTTCGACGGCTGCGACGGTGTTTTTCTGCCGGCCGGGCAGAATGTCTCTCAGGGCGGCACTTACCGGATTCGTTGATTGCGCGCACGTTGTTTGCGCAATCGCTGACGCGGCGAGCAACAGCAAGGCAGGGATCACGAAAGTTCTCTTCATTTTGTCCTCATTTCAGTTTGGATTTCAGCTTGCATTTTCAAAGAGAATGCTTTGCCATTGTTATGTCAGACTTGGGGGTACGCAGTCTGTACCGCAAATCCTGCAATAACGTGGTCATCGCCCCCCTTAGTAGCTAATGTTGAATCGCAATGTTCAGAGTCCGAAGCCTATGTCCTCAACTCTCGCGCAAGGCGACGATTGTGTTCACTTCCGTCGCGCGGCGTGCTGGGAGATAGCTAGCCAGCGCGGCCACTGCAAGTAAAAGCAGGGGCACGATCAGAAACACAGCCGGATCATGGGGGCGAACACCATAGAGCAAACTTGCCATCATGGACGCAGTGGCTGCAGAAAAGACCAATCCGGCAACGATGCCTAGGCCAGCCAGCGCGACCCCCTTGCGTAAGAACATTCTCAGAATGTCGTCCCGCCGCGCGCCCAAGGCCATGCGAATACCGATCTCGCGCGATCTTTGGCTGACCACGTAGGCCAGCAAGCCATAAATTCCGATGGAGGCCAGAAGCACCGCCAGTCCGGCGAATGCGCCCACCAGGTCGGCAGAAAAACGGCGTGAAGCCAATGACCGATCAAGGATGTCATTCATAGAGACAACATTGAATACGGGTAAGCCGGGATCAATGCTCTGGATTTCATGCCGAATCTGTGGTTCGAGCAGGGTCGCGGGCAGAGACGTCCGCAACACCACGTTCACTTGCTTGCTGGGGTCTTGATAGACCGAAACGTAGATGTGGGGAACGCCATCGATGTCGAGACCGTCGTTCTTGATATCCTTAATAATACCCACGACGGTCGTCCATGACTTGGTAGCGGCTTTTCCGAACCGCACTCGGCGGCCCAGCGGATCGCGGCTTGGCCAATACTTACGAGCGGTGCTTTCATCAACGATGGCCACCGGCTGTTTGCCGTCTTCATCGCCCTCGGTGAATAAGCGACCGCGTAGGAGCGTCGCCTGCAACGCCTTAAAATAATCGGGGCTTATCCGAATTCTCTCGGCGCGCAGATCCTGCGAGGACTCGACCGGTCTATCTTCAATCGCTAAGCCTTCAATCGCTAAGCCACCGACCGCGTTGGGGTTGCTATTGGTGGTCGGTAGAGATGAGGTGATTGCGGCGAGTTCTACTCCCGGAATTGCCTTCATTCGCCGCAGCAACTCACGATCAAAGGTGGCCTTACCAGGAATACCGAGATACGGATCCGTCTTCGGATCGTTGGGAACTCCTAGCCATGTGTTTGCCGTGACAACTTGCGTTGGATTAAAGCCTGGATTTTCCTGCAACAGGTCCCGCAGCGTACGCAGCAGCAAGCCGGCTCCCACCATCAGTATGACGGCAAATGCCAGTTCCGAGACGATTAGAACATCCCGCAATCGGCCGGTCGTAATGCTGTAGCCGGACCCGCGACCGCCTTCACGAATGGCAGAGGAGAGAGCGACTTTTGCCGAATGAAGCGCTGGAGCAAGTCCAAACACTAAGCCGGTAAGAATGGAAATCAGCAGAGCGAATGCCAGCACCACCCAGTCGATTCGTACTTCGTTGAGCCGGGGAACGTTCGATGGCACAAAGCGCAGAATGAATCCTAGAGTACCAACCGCGGTTGCGATTCCCGCGGCACCGCCGATGAGCGACAGCAGCATGGACTCGGTCAGCAACTGCCGCACCATGCGGCCGCGGCTCGCCCCCAGCGCTAACCGCACCGCCATCTCTTGTTGTCGCCCCGAAGCGCGCGCCAACAGGAGATTGGCAATGTTCAACGATACGATGAAAACGATTAGGACCACCGCACCCAGTAACACCAGCAGCATGGGCCGAACATTGCCTACCAAAGTTTCTTGCAATGGTTGAATCTCAATTGTCCATTGCGCCTGCGGCGCGTAATCGGTGGGAAAGTCGTGGCGCAATTCGGCGGCCATGGCAATGAGCCGCGCCTGAGCTTGCTCCCGTGTCACGCCAGGCTTAAGTCGTCCGATTCCATTTATTAAAACCCGGTTACCACGTATTGGCGGAGGAAAGGGATCTCCGCTGAATCCGCCGGCGCCAAACACTTCCGCGTCGCCGGAAGTCGTCGGTCCAGGATGGCGAAATCCGCGCGGCAGAACCCCAATAATTGTAAGGGGATCACCGTCGATCCGGATGGTACGGCCGAGAACATTCGGATCGGCGCCATAGGCACGGCGCCACAGGCCATCGCTGATCACGGCCTCTGGAGCGAAACCAGGCGCGAAGTCCTGCGGACCATACAACCGTCCAATTTGTGGGACCACACCCAGCATGGAAAAGTAGCTAAAACTGGTGTTGACCCCCTCGACGCGCTCGGGCTGTTTGGCGCCGGTCAAATTCTCGCTACCCTCAAAGATCGGGGTCACATCTTCAAATACACCCGCTCGCGTCTGCAGGTCATCCAGTTCGGGCTTGGAAAACCCAACGTCCCGCAATCCTACGCCGGGCTCGTTAAAGAAGATTCTTACCAAACGGTCAGGGTCGCGGTAGGGCAGAGAACGCAGCAACACGGCATTCACGATGCTGAAAATTGCGGTGTTGGCTCCCACGCCGAGAGCCAGAGTCAAAATCGCAACCGCGGTGAAACCGGGCGATTTGCGCAACACGCGCAAACTGAAGCGCAAATCCTGCAGGAAGTCCTGAATCCAATTTACGCGGCGTGCGTCGCGGCATTTCTCTTTGGTCTGCTCGATTCCGCCCAAGTCGAGCCGCGCGCGACGGTGTGCCTCTTCTTGCATCATCCCTTGCGCGACGTATTCCTGGGTCTTTCGTTCGAGGTGGTCGCGCAGTTCGTCGTCCAATTCCTGATCCGCTTGCGACCGGCGAAACAACGACCGCACCCGCAGTGGAATCGCGAACAGCCAATGCTCCGCTCGCATACTTCAACCTCCGTTCCGGGCCAAGCGACGCTCACGCCTCTTTAAGTTTAATAACTCGCGAAATAGCGCTCGAGAGCCTGCCCCAGTTATCTGCTTCTGTTTCGAGCTTTCGCCGGCCAAGCCGCGTGAGCGAATAATATTTCGCCCGCCGTCCATACTCGGATGTTTTCCATTCGGCTGTTATCCAGCCCTCCTGCTCCAGCTTGTGCAGCGCGGGATAGAGCGAGCCGTCACTGACTTGCAACACGTCGCCTGACACTTGTTTCAGCCGCTGGCTAACCGCAAATCCGTTCATCGGCTCTAGATCCAGAATTTTCAGCAGCAGCATGTCCAACGTGCCCTGCACGAGATCGGAAGGTTTGCTCAATACCTGTGTCCTCGGTAACCGAGGCTAGCACCTCTGCCCTCGGTAAGCAAGGGGAGACGCTTTCCGGGGGATGGCTATTGTTCGCCCCTCAAGTGCTGTCAACGATTCTGGCGAAGCCTAGTACTGCCCCAGATTTCGCCCACACCAGGGACAGGAGTGAAAACAAATCTGGTGTCGTAAGGAATTTGAATCGCACGGTTCTGGTCGATGCACAACAAGCCGTTGTGTTGCAGCTGGGCTCGGCCATGATGGAGAAGCGTGGGTCGAAACGAGTCCGGCTTTTCGATGTCCGACACAAACTCCTGACGCCTTTCCGTGAAGGCGAGGCAATACTTGGTCAGGTCACGTGTCCGGTTATCGCCGTTGAGTTCAGCTCCAGCGCAGGGTGGTGATTGAATCCGCGGTCAGCGATATTTTCGCGGTCTGGCCAGCGCACCCTACCGTCACGTCCTTGGCCTCGCCCGGATTTGTTAGCACCAGCACCAGTGAGCCGTCGGAATTTTTCGCGGCAGTGTGATACACGCGCGAGATCGCAGCGGTATTGGGGGTCGCTGTCACCGTGGATGATGACGCTGGCGGGCCGATTGCCGCGGCGTTCACCGCCGGAAGATCGCCGTCCGCGTCGTGCGACGCGACAATCACCGCGCCGCGGCGAAACGCGCGGGCATGGTGCACCAAGGCCCAATACAATCCCGTGAGCGTAATTTCTTTCGTCTGCGAATGAATCTGCACCAAGCCGCCGCAATCGAAGGGACCGATGTTGGGCCGCCCTCGCTCATCGAGAGCCACATTCCACGTAGTGATGCTCTGCGGCCCGTTGGCCAGAATGCCCGCGAACGTCGCGCCCCACTTGCTCCAGTTCGTCAAATAATCAGCGAGTTTGTAGTCGTCTCCACCTTCAGTCCAATGCATTTCCACGTCCGGAAATTTCTGCTTCACATTACCCATCATCTCCGGGCTTCCCACATAACCGTGCCAAGCCACGGTGTTCACGTATTTCTTGAACTGGGGCCTCGAGAGTTGATCCAACGCGCGGCCAAACAAATTGTAATTGTGGTCGAGCGTCCAGATTTTCGTGCCGCTCGCCTCGAGCAGTGGGCCAAGCGCTGCCACAAGGCGCTCCTCGTCCTCTTCCGGCCACGGACACGCAGGCATTCGGCCGCCCTGGTCCGCATCAATCTCGTTTTGAGTGGTCACGGCGCGCACAGTCACGCCCGCCGCCGCGTACGCCTCCACGAATTTCTGAAGGTAGCGCGCGTAGGCGGGAATATTTTCTGGACGAATGTTTCCGCCCAACATCGAGTTGCTGTACTTCATCCATCCCGGAGGGCTCCACGGTGAGGCGAACAAAAACAGATCGGGATTGGCGCTGAGCGCCGCGCGTAACGTCGGCACAATGTAATCGCGGTCATGGTCGATGCTGAAGCGCTTGAGGTCCGGATCGGCCGCACCGTCGTCGTAGCTGTATGCTGCGGTGCTGTAGTCGCTCGCGCCAATCGGAATGCGCCCTATGCTAAGCGCATGTTGATCCTGTCCGAACATGGTGTGCAGGAGGTTCGCGCGATCGCTATCGCTCAGGCGCGAAAGGGTGAAGCAGGAAGCATCGGTAAACGACGCGCCAAATCCCAGGATGGTCTGCGCCGGTTTCGTAGGGTCCACGGTTACGTCCGCCGGTGCGGCTGCCTTTTTGGCTGTCTTTGCCCAGACAGTCTCGGCTCCGGCGGCGAGCCGCTTCCCGCTCTTGTCGGTGACTTCTGTCTGCGCGGGCTTGCTTGGAGGTTGCGCCTGGTTCACTGCGATTTTGCCGTTTACCGGCAGCCCCAATGCTGAAGCCGTCGCCGCAGCCACGCCTAGACCCGCATACGTCAAAATCTCTCGCCGTGATGTCACGTTCGGCTCCCGGTTATCCCCGAATTATTCACGCGGCCTCCAACCAACGCGATTCGCTGCGCGGGACAGCATACTGCAAAACTCATCGTTCTAGGCACACCGCCAAGCCCCGACTAGTCGCATAACCGGTAACTTGGGCAGTGAAGCCGACATGGCTCGATATGGCTATATTTCGCCATCGAGTGCTGTCAACGATTCTGGCGAAGTCTAGTGCTGTCCCAGATTTCGTCCACACTCGGGACAGAAGTGAAAAGAATCCGGTGCTGTAAGGAATTGACTTGCACGGTTTCTGGTCGATGCACGACAAGCCGTTGTGTTGCAGCTGGCATCGGCCATGATGGACAAGTGTGGATCGAAACGAGTCCGGCTTTCGCGCATCTTCCAGCTTCCCCTCGGCGCGTAATACGCCAGCGCATGCTTGACAGTGGCATTCCCGCGCCCTATAAATGACCGGTAAACGCTTACTGTACTTCGCTCAAATACGCACCGCGTCCTTGCGCCAACCCGAGGAGAGAAACGATGACCACCACTTCCAGGCGTCAGTTCCTCAAAGCCGCTGCCGCCACTACCGGTGGCGTGCTCGTCGCTGGTTCCCTGCCGGCCCTCGGCGCCTCATCCGCGGAAGTTGCCATCATTCCTTCCCTTTCCGTCTTTGGATACTCGCAAGTGCAACTCCTGGACGGCCCATTCCGCCGTCAGTTCGACCAGAATCACGATCTGTTTCTAAACCTCGACGAAGATGCCTTGCTCAAACCCTTCCGCCAGCGCTCCGGCATGCCTGCTCCCGGTCCCGACATGGGTGGGTGGTACGACAACTCCACGGACTTCAACGCTAAGGACAATTTCCACGGCTTCGTCCCCGGTCACAGTTTTGGACAATACCTTTCGGGGCTCGCTCGCGCCTACGCGATAACCGGGTCGACCCCTACCCAGGCGAAAATACACCGTTTGGTGCGTGGGTACGCTCAGACTGTCGATCCCGCCGGCTCTTTCTACGCGGACTATGATCTCCCGGCCTACACCTTCGACAAAACCTGCTGCGGCTTGATCGATGCGCACGAGTTTGCCCACGATCCGGATGCCCTCGATGTCCTGTGGCGCAACACGCAGTCGGCAATGCCCCATCTCCCGGAAAAAGCTCTGAGCCGCGCCGAGCAACGCGCTCGTCCTCACAAAACCGAAGCCTACACGTGGGACGAAACCTACACGCTCCCGGAAAATCTCTTCCTCGCCTACCAGCGCAGCGGAGACCCGCGCTATCGCGACCTCGCGGTTCGCTTCATCGAGCATGACTATTTCGATCCGCTCGCGGAAGGCCGCAACATCCTTCCCGGCGAACACGCCTACAGTCACGTGAATGCCTTCAGCTCCGCCATGCAGTCCTATCTCGTGCTGGGCGACGAAAAGTATCTTCGCGCCGCCACAAACGGTTTTCGCATGATCCAGGACCAAAGCTTCGCCACTGGCGGCTGGGGCCCCAATGAAGCGTTCGTCGTGCCCGGAAGCGGCGGGCTCAACGCCAGCTTGGAAAAGGTTCACTCCAGTTTCGAAACTCCCTGTGGCGCGTACGCGCACTTCAAAATCACGCGCTACTTGCTTCGCGTCACCCGCGACTCCCGCTACGGCGACAGCATGGAGCGCGTCCTCTACAACACCATCGGTGGGGCCTGGCCGATTCTTCCCGACGGCACCTCTTTCTATTATTCCGACTACACCAACACCGCCAGAAAAGGGCATCACCAGGACAAGTGGCCGTGCTGCTCCGGCACCTTGCCGCAATTGGCGGCGGACTACGGCATTAGTTCCTACTACCAGAGTTCGGACGGTATCTACGTCAACCTGTTCCTGCCTTCGCGCGTTTCCTGGTCGCAAAATGGCACGCCCTGCACTTTGACCCAGACCACCGACTATCCGCGGGGGAATACCTCGCAGTTTGAATTCAAGTTGGCCCGGCCCGAGACTTTCGCCGCCTTCGTCCGGATTCCGGAGTGGGCCGGGGCCAACACCGCGATCTCGGTGAACGGCAAGCGCGTCGAAGGAAACCTGACTCCTGGAAAATTTTCAGCCGTGAAGCGTACCTGGAAGGATGGTGACCGCATGGAGCTGGAGCTTCACATGCCGTTGCGTCTGGAGCCGGTAGACAATGAGAATCCGAACACCGTGGCCTTGATGCACGGCCCGATCGCCTTGTTCGGCGTTTCTGATCTCCCGCCAAAGCTTACGCGCGCCCAATTGCTGGCCGCCACACCATCGTCATCAGTCGACTGGGCGGTTAAATCAGAGGGCGCAACGCTTACGCTTCGGCCGTTCTCCGCGATCATGGCCGAGACCTACCGCTTGTATCAGCAGGTTCAAAGCTGAGCTCCCGCGGGCGGACAAGCGACGCGATCATCGGCAGGTCGGCCGTCACTTAGAGGAAAACGACCCGTATTTTGGGAGTCAAAATCGTCTTTTGGAATTGGATTATTGAGAAAACGTAATCTATAGTAGAACTTGTCCCCGGTAGGTCTAGCGAATTCATGGATATCCGCGAAATTGCCAGGCGTGCCAAGGTCTCGACAGCGACGGTGTCGCGCACCATCAATCGCGTGCCGACCGTCGATCCCCAGCTTGCCAAGCGTGTCTGGAAAGTAGTTGAAGACCTCGGGTATTACCCGAACACGCAAGCTCGTGCGCTGGTTTCCGGCAAGAGCAGAATATTCGGCCTCGTGGTTTCCGAAATCACCAATCCCTTCTTTCCCGAAATCGTCCAAGCCTTCGAAGACATCGCCGTTCAGCATAACTACGAGATTCTCCTCACCTCCACGGTCCACAATCCCAAACGCATGGAGCTCGCGGTACGCCGCATGATCGAGCGCCGCGTGGATGGTGTCGCCATCCTGACGTTCGGCATGGAAGATTCCCTCGTCGAAGACCTGCGCTTCCGCAAAGTGCCGCTAGTGTTCGTGGACGTCGGCCCTCATGTACCGGGCGTGAGCAACATCCGTATCAATTACCAGCATGGGATTCGTCAGGCGGTGCAGCACTTGGCTGCGCTGAGACACAACCGGATTGCCTTTATTGCCGGACCTTCCAACCTTAAATCCGCCATGGCCCGAAAAGCTGCCTTCGAAGTCGCCATGCAAGAGATCGGCCTTGCTGTTCCGCCCGAAATGATCGTCGAGGGCGACCACAGGATGGAAGGCGGCATGCGCGCTCTGGTGCAACTCGCCGGCTTGCCGAATCGGCCCACGGCGATCCTTTGCTCGAACGACATGACCGCCGTCGGCGTAATGCGGGAAGCTTACGAATATGGAATCGTCATTCCCCGCGATTTGTCACTGGTGGGCTTCGACGACATCCGCCTCTCGCAGTTCACGACTCCGCCTCTGACGACCGTTCAGATGTCGCAGACTGTCCTCGCCGAATACGCTTTTCAGGCCCTGCTCAACGAGGTCCAGAGAACTTCAGCAAAACCCGCTGGCAACGAATACGAATTGCTCACCAGCCTGGTGTTGCGCAGGTCGACCGCGCTAGCCCCACTGGATGGCATGACGTTCAAATCGCCTCATATCGTCGACTCCGACCGTGCCCCCGGGAAATCGAACAAGAGCGGTTAATCTGAGTCGGTACGATGAGTCCTGCTTGTTCCGAGGTCGCTGGCGAAGGCTGCGTTGGGACCCTGATGACCGGGATGCCCAGCGGCGAAAAGCAGACCCCTCACCCCGCCAGACTCGCGGGGTTCGGGATGACAGCCGCGATGGGTGCCCGTCCGCAACAGAAAGTCGACCGAGCCACGTGTGAAGTGGAAGCGTTTTGTTAACTTTGTACTAACCCCACCCCCTCCTGGTTTTTTCATAAGTGTTCATTCTAAAGG
Organism: Candidatus Acidiferrum sp.; assembly: GCA_049512575.1. GTDB lineage: Bacteria > Acidobacteriota > Terriglobia > Acidiferrales > UBA7541 > Acidiferrum. The sequence goes on along the minus strand of JBEKWY010000078.1, from coordinate 6,915 downwards.
TAGTTAAAGTGCTTTGTTTTGATACACTTTTGCAAGTGTTGATTCTAAATGGCTTACGGGTGGTCGAGGAAATCGGGCGAAATTGCGGGGTAGTTGGCGAGGGCGGCAGGAACTGGCGGCGATGGACGAGCATTGGATTCGAGATGCGAGAGAAGAATACCACGATGAGTATCAGTTAGTCAAATAACATTCAGGGAACGGCGGGAATTGGGGGCTCAACGGCGATTTGTGGGATTAAAGGGCGGTTGCGACGTAGCCGAATCGCTCGGGATTGGCAGTGCAACAGAGAATAGAGAGCAGCGAACGGCGGTGGTGCTCCAGCGCTGGTGATCTGCCGGGGTTGACGCCGGGCGGGGCAAGCCCAGCCCCTACAGGGATCGCGCTGGGGTGGGGCGGATCACGGCGGGGGCGAGGCGTGGCGACAGGGTTTGAATGACGGCGACGGCCAGCAGGTAGGCTGAGCCGGCCATGAGGAACGGAATCACGTAGCTGCCGGTCCACTGCAGCGCGTAGCCCACGACTTTCGCGATGAGCATGCCCCCGATCGCGCCGGCCATGCCGCCGATTCCTACCACCGAGGCGACCGCGCGGGCGGGAAACATGTCCGAGGTTATGGTGTAGAGGTTGGCGGAAAATCCCTGGTGGGCGGCCGCCGCCAGACTGAGGAGCAGCACCGCTCCCCACAGACTCTCCATCCGAGAGGCGAATACGATGGGAACCACGCTCACGGCGCAGATCAAAAGAGCCGTTTTGCGAGCGACATTGACGCTCTTGCCGTGGTGAATCATCGAAGAGGACAGCCAACCGCCCGCCACGCTGCCGACATCCGCGATCACATAGATGACCACAATCGGCAAGCCGATCTGCATCAGCGCCAGACCGTGTTTGCGCTGTAGAAAATCCGGAACCCAAAACAGATAGAACCACCAGATCGGGTCGGTCATGAACTTGCCCATCATGAAGGCCCAGGTTTGCCGGTAGGAGAGCAGGTCGAGCCATTTTATGTGTCCGGCCGGCTCGGAAGGATCACTGCGAATGTAATCCAGTTCCGCTTTCGACAGCCGCGGGTGCTCTTCCGGCTTGCGATAGAGCCACAACCAAAATATCAGCCAGACAAATCCAATCGCTCCAGTCAATATAAAGGCCCAGCGCCAGCCCCAGTGAACGGTGATCCACGGCACGATCAAGGGGGTAACGATGGCGCCGACGTTCGTGCCGGCGTTAAAAATGCCCGTGGCCAGGGCCCGCTCTTTCTTAGGGAACCACTCGGCGACGGTTTTGATGCTGGCGGGGAAAATACCGGCCTCGCCAAAACCCAGCGAAGCGCGCGCGATGGCAAAGCCCATAAGCGAACTGGCGAAGGCATGCGCCATCGAGGCTAAACTCCAGAACACCATCGCCAGCGCATAGCCGAGGCGAGTGCCCAACCGGTCGATCAGTCTTCCAACCAGAACCATGCCCAGCGCGTAGGCGGCTTGAAACGCAAAGACCAGATTACTGTAGTCAATTTCGTTCCAGCCCAGATCGTGCTGCAGGGTGGTCTTCAATACTCCGAGGACCTGGCGATCCATGTAGTTTTTCGTGGTACCGAACAAGAGGAGGGCGCAGATCACCCAGCGAAAATGACCGATGCGAATGGAATGACCTGGTTTAGGGTGATCGACGGCCGCCGGGGAATCTGCTGTCGACGCTGGGATGCCGGATGTGCCGAGGCTGTGCCCGTTTTCCATGAGGTATTCGGCCAGGTTCTATTTTTCGCGCGGCAATCTTACTCCATTTATCGCCAGGTGCTGGAATGCTGGGGTAGTTTCGGTGGCGGGTGAGTTTTCGATCAGCACTTTCATCGTCGTTGAGAACCGTACAAGTGAAGTCCCGGCACGGCACTTCTCCGGTAGTGCGGGCGAGCTCGACCGGTGGACGCAACACTGTCTAGTCAGTTGATCCGATGACACACTTTACCCAGAGAACCGACTATCGCGACTTACAAGCGGAATCCGAGATGCGAATAGGAAACTCAGGATCCAGGCCTAGACTGTTGTTTCCTATCTTTCAAGGACTCGCCAGCAGGCGTTGGCGACGCTGAACACCGCAACCGGCGAGATGATTGGCGACCTTTTGGGATGATCAGGAGAGTGCACGTAAATTGTTGCGCAGCCGGTCGGACTCGCCATCGCGCAGAAGCGCCTCGACTTTGGCGTGAGTATTGCGCCAGACGGGAACCGCGCGGATCAGCAAGCTTCGTCCTTTTGCCGTCAGCGTCATCAGGCGGCTGCGACGGTCGGCTGGATCCGGCGCGACCTTGACCAGGCGGCGTCGCCGCAAAGGCTTGAGCGCGGCCGTCAACGTGGTGCGATCCATGGCCAGGAGCGATGCCACGGCCGCCATGCCCGCGGGTTTCGGACGGTTCAGAGACATCATCAACGAGAATTGGCCGTTGGTTAGGCCAATGGGCCGCAGGGCATCGTCGAAGCGCCGCGCCAATGCTCGTGCCGCTCGTTGTACGTGCAGACAGAGACAGCAATCGCGGACCAGGTGCGTTGTTTCCAAGGATGGGTTCAGCGAGGCGCGCACAAATGAATCATAGGGATATCAAGGTATCTTGCCAAGCGGCCACAACGCGTGATAGGTTGATATCAATTTGATATCACTAGATCCCGGAACAGTGTCCATCTCTTGCGAATCGGGAGTAACTATGACGCGAATTAGATTCGGGACAAGCGCAATGCGCGGCATCGCACTGGTGGCCGTGTTCGCTGCGGCGTGGCCCGCGCGAGCTCAAAACGCCAAGACGCCCTATCCGGCCATGGCTCCACTCGAACAATACCTGATGCCGGATCGCAGCGAAGAGATCAAGCTGGCGCGGAGCGCTGCGCCGGATTCCATCTCCGCCGACGCCGAAGTTCTGGTTCTCGGCAAAGCTGGCTATGAGACTGCCGTTCAAGGCAGGAACGGTTTCGTATGCCTGGTAGAGCGGTCGTGGACTGCCGGAATCAACGATCCGGACTTTTGGAATCCTAAAACGCGCGGTCCTCTCTGCCTCAATCCTCCGGCGGTGCGGTCCTACCTTCCGCGCACGATCAAAAAGACCGAGTTGTTCATCGCCGGGCGGACGAAAGCGCAGATGTTCGATGCTATCGCCGCGGCCATCGATAAGAAGGAACTGCCGGCGCCGGAGCCCGGCGCGATGTCCTACATGCTGTCAAAGCAAGGCTATTTGGGCGACCAAGCTGGCGGACCGTGGCTTCCGCATCTAATGTTTTTCACTCCCCAAACCGACTCCAAGGCGTGGGGCGCGGATCTTCCCGGATCGCCGATTATCACGTTCCAGAATCCGGAGGAGCGCCTTACCGTGTTTCTGATTCCCGTACGCCGCTGGTCGGATGGTACGGCGGCTCTCCCGCAGGGTGCGCACTAGGGTTCGATCTCGAGCGGGCCGTGGCCCTTGCAAGAACCCCTTGCAAGAACCCCTTGCAAGAACCCCTTGCAAGAACAAGGACCGTCCGAGCTTGAACGCAGAAGGGGCGCTGGAGTTTTGCAGTTTTGGCTTTTTGGCATCGCACAGCACAAACCGAGCGATTCAATAGCTTTTTAGGATGTATGCCCCAACACCCCGGGCATAACAGGAGGTCGCCGGAGTCGAGGCAATTCCGGCGGCCTCCGTCCCGTAGGTCACGCAGGTCCGGATAAACGCGGGAATCGGAAAACTGGCCCATTACCCGAAACCGGTGACATACCTAAGTCAGTGAGAATCGGCATGAGGAGGAACTGCGCCAAACCAGAAGAGCGAACGCGCGTCAAGAAGCGGCAGCGAAACTACTCGTACCGCAAGGCCACGATGGGATCGACACGCGTCGCTCGACGCGCAGGAACTGATGCTGCGAAGGTGGCGCTGGCTGCTAGAACAAGGGCAGCTGCGCCGAATATCGCCGGGTCGTAGCTCTTGACGCCATAGAGCTGGTGAGCGAGCAGGTGTCCTCCCGCTAGGGCGGCGGGTATGCCGATGGCCAGTCCCAAGCCGAGGTGGGCCAGCGTTGCGCGCAACACAAGACCGAGCACATTCCGGCGATTTGCACCGAGCGCCATCCGAATACCGAACTCATTGGTTCGCCGAGCGACGGCATACGCCGTCAGGCCATACAGCCCCAGGCACGCAAGAATCAGCGCCAACAAGCCGAACAGCTCCGTGAGACGAGCAATGAGACGTTCCTGATTGAAGTTGAGAGCTACCTGCTCGCCAAAACTCTGCACCTTCAAAATCGTAAGATTGGGGTCAACCGCTGCAATCGACTGGCGCAGTACCGGTTCGATGTTCTCCGGCCTACCGGCAACGTGAAACTCGATAGCACTGACCCATCCCCGCAGCGGCTCTCCTGAAGGCACCTGGAGCAGAGGCAAGAAGAAGGTGGCATACGCCGGGCCGCGGGTGTCCTGGTATTTCGCATCCTCGACAATACCAACGATTTCATAGTCGGCCCTGTGACGCTCATCCCGCATTCCGAAGTGCTGACCGATGGGATTCTCATTCGGGAAAAACCTGCGCGCGAACGTATCGTTGATAACGGCGACATGGGTGGCAGCGGGTATGTCGCGCTCGTCGATAGCACGTCCCTGCAGCAAGCGAGTACCAATGGTCTCAAAATAATGAGGCCCGACGCGAAGCCACGAGGGCGGTGTCTCGCTGTAGTCCGGGCGTTTCCCTTCGATGTACACATACTCGTTCCAATTATTCCCTTCCAGCGGGCTGTACGTCGAAAGACTCACACTCAGCACGCCGGGAATCTGCGGCAGTGCCGTTCCCAGCCGCTGATACAGCGCTGGAAGCTTTTCGTCCGTATAGCCGGCGGCCTCCGGATTGATGAGACTTACGATGAGGCGTCCGTCGGTCACGAAACCGAAATGCTGGCCCTCCAGATTTCTCAAACTCTTGGTGAGTAACCCAGCGCCAGCTAGGAGCACGATCGACAGTGCGACCTGCACGACGATCAGCGATTTCTGAAGAGTTGACGATCTTTCGCCCTTGGCGCGACCCGCTCCCCGCAAGGCGTCCGCAGGATTCGACCGCGATGCCATCCACGCCGGCGCGATTCCAAACACGATTCCTGTGGCCAGCGACAAAGTTACGGCGAACAAGAGAACCGGCACGGAAGGCCGGACGCTGATCGGGACATAGTGGGCGCCGCGAAACGCGAGTAGCAAGAGCGCCTGGCTCCCCGCATAGGCTACATAGAGACCCATGACTCCGCCGGCAACCGCGAGGAGCACACTCTCGGTGAGTGACTGGCGAATCAGCCGCCCGCGCGTGCCGCCCAACGCCAGCCGGACGGCGGTCTGCGATTGGTTGGCCGACCCTCGCGCCAGAAGCAGGTTGGCAATATTTGCGCAGGCAATCAGCAGCAGCAACGCGGAAAGTGTCGCCAGCAGGCGTAATGCCAGCGCATAGTCCGTTTGTAGTTGCTCGACACCACGCGCCGCCGGCGTCAGGCGAACATGCTGGCGCGGAATCTCATCCCAGTCCCGCTGAGGAATGACATCGCGATGGCTGGCGAGCCATTGCTGAAGCGCAACAGTGAGCCGCGCCTGAACCGATTCCGGTGCGAACTCGGGCTTCAGCCGCCCCACAAGATAGAGCCATTCGACCTCGGTGCTCTGTAACCGCCACTGCTCTGGTTCCCAGACCAACGGCAGCCAGAAGTCTGGAGGATCGCTACGCAGAGTGTCGCCATAGAATTCCGGCGCCGCGACACCGGCGATGATGTAGGAAGTACCGTCGATGCTCAAGCGCGAACCGACTGCCGCAGGATCCCGCGCGAAGCGCTGTTGCCAGGTGCGATAACTCATCACGGCCATGCGGGGCGCGCTTCGGGAGTCGTCGGCTGGAGTTAGCAGCCGGCCCGCGGAGGCGTGGACACCCAACATCTGGAAATAATTCCCCGACACGAGCTCGCCTTTGTACGGCTCTGCGGCGGAATCACGCGGGCCGCGCACACTCAAATCTGCGGTGTAGGACTCAAAAGCGGCAAGTTGCTCGAACTCGGGCGTATGGTCGCGCAGGAATTCGTAAAGCGAGTAGGAATACAGAACAAAACTGCCATCGTTCTGCGTGCCCGTCATGACACAGCAATTGTTGTTGTCGCCGAGCCGATACAATTGCGCGGGATTCGGGACGGGCAGCGACTCCAGCATGACCGCGTTCAGCAAAGTGAAGATGGCCGTGTTTGCCCCGATACCGAGGGTCAACGTCAGCACAACTACTGCGCTGAAGCCGGGAGACTTGCGCAGCGAACGAACACCAAAGCGAACATCGCGCCAGAATCCCTCTACGACCGATTCCCAGCCGACAGAGCGCACGACTCCCTTCGTGACTTCGAGATTGCCTCGCTCTAGGCGCACGGCGCGGAGCGCGTCCTTGCGGCTCATCCCCTGCTTCATTTTTTCTTCGGCTGCCATCTCAAGGAAGCCGCTTAATTCTTCGTCCAGCTCCTGGTTGACCCGCTCCTTTCGGAACAGCGATCGGAGTCCGCTGGCTATGTTTCGTAGCAGTGACATGCCCCTTATGACGCCTCCAGAATTCTGGCGATCGCCGCCACTTGTCTACCCCATTCTCTTGTTTCGTTGTTGAGCCTCTTTCGTCCCTGGTCGGTTAGGAGGTAATACTTTGCGCGCCTGCTATTCTCGGTGGCCTTCCATTCGCTTCTGATCAGCCCCGCTCGTTGCAGGCGCTGAAAGGCGACAAACAGCGAACCAGCATTGAGGCGAAAAACGCCCTTGCTCATCTGTTCGAGCCGGACGGCGATCCCATATCCGTGCATGGGTTCGAGCTCGAGCGTTTTCAGAATCAGCATGTCCAGAGTGCCTTGAACGAGATCACTCGGTTTTTCCGCCATGGACCGTTCCCCCTGAAGATCAAGAGGAAGA
>JBEKWY010000077.1:0-22456 GCA_049512575.1 Candidatus Acidiferrum sp. | reverse complement strand
TCCTGCATGGTCTCGGCAAGAATCTCCGCGCGGCGAGAAAGCTCGTTGCGCAGCATGCGCTTTTCCGTGCGCACTTGGTACACGGAGAAGAGCAGAGACACCACGACGACGCTGATGATCAACGGCAGAACGATTTTCAGAGTCGTGCGCATCAATACTTACCTTTTGCCCAGAGGGACTTGCCCTTTTCCCAAGGCGCCACGCCCCGGCTCAAGGGGTTTAGCCCTTGCGGGAGTGCAAATATGCCATACCGCGTAGCGGGACCAAAAATAAAGCTCCTTTACGGGCCAGATGTCGAGGCGCCGGCAACTGAGAATAAGTTAATAAGCTGCCGCTGGATGCACGACGACGTGGACGGCGATGTTGTTCACGTCCTCGGTGCGATAGTCAACCGTGGCCGTAACTCCCACTTTGAGCTTCCCGTCGATTTTGGTGTTGTTGTCGATCAGAAACCTTAGAGTCACGGGCTCCTGACTTTTCTGCACATCGACGGAGAATGAGTCGGCTCTGACGGTGGAAATCCTGCCAGAAACAGATCCACTTTGCGTCGCCGGACGGTTAGCCCTGCTGAATGGCTGGGGGGCGCGGGGTTCCGACCAGCCGGCAACGGCGAGAAACGTTGAGAACAAAATGGCCAGCGTAAGGATAGTACGGAAGCGCATGTTTGTCCCTTCCTAATTGTAACGCAGGGGACGCTAAATAAGATGGCCGTGGGCCCGAGAAAGTCGCATCGCAAGCTGGGAGTTTTCGGTAAGGGCCCGCGAATGAATCAGATGCACTCTACGCCGGCGACAAGAGCGCCGCACCGTTCGTGCGCTGCTGGTTTGCCTGCGTTGGAGCGCTGGAGTAGACTCCATGCCCAGTGTCGGACACTTCGTCTATTGTCGGTCGCACCATCTCCCATTATACCGTCCTCGAAAAAATCGGCGGCGGAGGCATGGGCGTAGTCTATAAAGCGGAAGACACGCGGCTGGGCCGCAATGTTGCGCTGAAATTTCTTCCTGAAGACATTTCTCAGGACCCGCAGGCGATCGAACGATTCCGGCGCGAAGCGCGCGCGGCATCCTCGCTGAATCATCCAAGCATCTGCACGATTTACGACATCGGGGAATACGAAGGGCGTCCGTTTATCGTCATGGAGTTGCTTGAGGGTCATACGCTGAAGCATCGCGTTTCCAAAAAATCCTCGGCAATATCCGAACTGTTGGACATAGCCATTCAAATTGCCGACGGCCTGGAAGCTGCCCACGCCAAGGGCATAGTCCATCGCGACATCAAACCCGCTAACATTTTCCTGGTCGATCGGGGTCCAGCGAAGATTTTGGATTTCGGCTTGGCGAAACTCACGGCGTATCGGCAGCCGGCGACGAGTTCTGTGAGCGAATCGTCGATTCCCACCCAGGTGCACTTCCTGGACAAGGATATGCAAACGGGCCCGGGCAGCTCCATGGGCACGGTCGCCTATATGTCTCCGGAACAAGTGCGTGGCGAGGATCTTGACGCTCGGACGGATTTATTTTCGCTGGGCGTCTCGCTCTATGAAATGGCCACGGGGACGCTTCCCTTTTCAGGTGTCGTTACTGCTTTGGTTTGCGACAGCATCTTGCATTCCTCGCCGACTCCGGCCACGAAGTTGAACCCGCAACTACCTTTGGCCTTCGAAAATATCTTAAACAAAGCGCTGGAGAAAGAAACCGACCTGCGTTACCAGACCGCCGCTGAGCTTCGTGCCGACCTGAAACGGTTGAGGCGCGACATGGAATTGGGCCGGTCAGGGTCGTTCGCTACGCTAACGGCTGCGTCGGAAACGGATCGCTCGACCCGCGGACGCCTGCATTGGCAAACTTGGGCGGCAGTGACCGCCGGAGCGCTCATCATCGCGTCAATCTTTGCCTATGTACTGACGCGACCTGTCGCGCCGCCCCGCGTGCTGCGAACCGTCCAGCTCACCAACACGAATCGTCCCAAATCCGACCTGGTGACAGACGGCTCACGCCTCTACTTCATCGAGAACCAATCGCAGCTTTCACAAACCTCGGTGACCGGCGGCGAGACCTTTCCCATCGCGACCTCGCTGGAGGACACTGGTTTCGCCAACGTTTTCGATATTTCACCAGATGGGTCTGAGCTGCTGATGAATACGGCGAGAGGTACTTCCCTCGACGGCCCGCTGTGGACCGTCCCGGTGCTGGGCGGTACGCCTCGCCGTTTGGGCGACCTTGTGGGCCACAACGGCGCATGGTCGCCCGATCGCAAGCGGATTGTCTACGCGAAAGGGAACGAGATATTCCTGGCGAAGAGCGACGCCAGCGAACCACGCGGGCTGTTGACGGTGGCCGGAACGGAGAGCGACTTGCGGTGGTCTCCCGATGGGTCGATTCTGCGTTTTACGCTGAACGATCCGCAGACCAACGGCCGCTCCATCTGGCAAGCCTCCGCGGACGGTAGCAATCTTCATCCCCTGCTCGCAGGTTGGAACAGCACGCCCAACGAATGCTGTGGCAACTGGACGCCCGACGGACGGTATTTCCTGTTCCAGGCGGTTCGCGACGGGACGGCGAACCTCTGGGCCTTGCGCGAACGTAGTGGCCTTTTCGCCTCCACCCCCGGCGAGCCGGTGCAGTTGACGACCGGGCCAATGAATGTGGGCGGGCCGGTTCCGAGCCGCGATGGCAAGAAGATCTTCGTAGTGGGCTGGCAGTCCCGAGGGGAATTGGTCCGCTACGATGCAAAATCCGGGCAATTCGCGCCCTACCTCTCAGGAATCTCGGCGATGGGTCTGGACTTCTCTCGTGACGGGGAGTGGGTTGCCTACAACGACGCCACGGATGGCAGCATGTGGCGAAGCAAGGCGGACGGAACGCAGAAACTTCAACTGGTCGCGCCGCCGATGCTGGCCTATCTCCCCCGATGGTCTCCCGACGGCACGCGGATCACGTTCTTCGGTCATCCACCCGGCGAACCGTGGCAAATCTATGTGGTTCCGGCGGCAGGCGGCGCACCGCAACTGCTTTATCGCAGTTCCATCAATGTGGCGGACCCCAACTGGTCGCCGGACGGGAAGTCGCTGGCCTTCGGAGAGAATTCCCTGAACAATCAGGGATCCGCGATCTACATGCTCGATCTGAAAACGCGCAACGTCTCGAAGCTGCCGGGGTCAGACGGCCTGTATTCTCCGCGCTGGTCTCCCGATGGACGTTACATCGCGGCCATTCCGCTCGACTCCCTGAAGCTCATGCTTTTCGATCTCACGACTCAGAAATGGACCGAGCTGGCCGGGATTTTCGTCGCCTATCCGACTTGGTCGCGAGACGCGCGCTATTTATATTTCGACGGGATTCTTGACAATCAGGAAGGCTACTATCGCGTACAAATCTCCGACCATAAACTGGAGCGCATCTTCAGCATGAACGGCTTTCAGGCGGCCGGCGGAGCCTTTGGAAACTGGAGCGGCCTCGCCCCCGACGGATCGGCACTGCTGGTCCGCGACGCCAGCATCCAGGAAATCTACGCACTCGATTGGGAGACGCGTTAGTCTTCGAGTATGCGCGGGTTAGCGGACTTCCCAGGTGTCGCCCGCGTGGAGTAGTTTGCTTAGGTCGCCGGGGCCGCGCTTAGCGATTACGTCTTTGATCTGCTGGTTCATTACGTCTTCGTATCGTGGGAGATCGTCCCAGGCGCGGAAGACGCCGATGGGCGTCGGGAAGCCCGGACGAAGCTCCATGTGGGAGAGCAGGAAGGCGTAGGACGGGCGCGGGTGATGCGCATCGTGGACGACGAGATCGGATTCGCTGATTCCGTTGCCGAGCTGCACAACTTCGATGTCGCCGTCGGATATGCGACGGATGCCTTTGTCGCGGTTTTTGCCAAAAATAAGCGGCTTGCCATGCTCGAGCTGAAGGATGTGCTCGCTCCGGGCTTCGCGCTCGGTCAACGAGAACCACGCGCCATCGTTGAAGATGTTGCAGTTTTGCAGAATTTCGATGAAGGCCGAGCCTTTGTGCGCGGCGGCGTGCTTCAGCGTTTCCTTCAAGTGTCCCTGGAAAACGTCCACGGAGCGGGCCACGAAGGTGGCTTCCGCGCCGATCGCCAAGGAAACTGGATTGAACGGACGGTCGATCGAACCAAACGGGGTCGACTTCGTCTTCTTGTTGATTTCGGAAGTCGGCGAAAACTGTCCCTTGGTCAGCCCGTAAATACGATTGTTGAAGAGCAGCACTTTCAGCCCGACGTTGCGGCGCAACATGTGAATGGTGTGATTGCCGCCGATGGACAGCGCATCGCCGTCGCCAGTGGCAACCCAAACTTCCAAGTCAGGCCGAACTGCCTTCAGGCCGGTCGCCACAGCGGGTGCGCGGCCGTGAATGGTGTGAAAGCCGAAGGTATTCATGTAGTACGGGAAGCGGCTGGAGCAGCCGATTCCGGAAATGACGACGAAATTCTCGCGCTTGATGCCTAGCTCCGGAAAAACGGCTTGGACCGCCGAGAGAATGGCGTAATCGCCGCAGCCGGGGCACCAGCGGACTTCCTGGTCGGTCTGAAAGTCTTTCTTCGTGAGCGGTGTGATCGGCGGTAGCGTGGCCGTGGACATTGGACTAGACTCCCAGCAATTCTTCGATTTTTTGTTCGAGCTCGGTTTGTTTGAACGGGCGGCCCTGAATTTTGTTCAAGCCGATGGCGTCGACCAGATATTTTGCGCGCAGCACCCACAGGAGCTGGCCCATGTTCAGTTCGGGGACCAGCACTTGCTTGTAACGCTTGATGACGTCGCCGAGATTCGCAGGCAGCGGATTCAGGTGGCGCAAGTGGACGTGGCCGACCTTGCGGCCTAGCGCTCGTTGAGCCTTCACCGCCGCGGTGATGGCGCCGTGCGTCGAGCCCCACGCCACGATCAGCAGGTCGCCGTGGTCATCGCCCGCCGGCGCGATGTCCGGAATGTCCTGCACGACAGCGGCAACTTTCGCGGCGCGGATGCGCACCATGTGCTCGTGGTTAAGCGGCTCGTAGTTGATGTTGCCGGTGACGTCCTGCTTCTCGAGGCCGCCGATGCGGTGCTCGAGTCCAGGCGTGCCGGGAACGGCCCACGGGCGGGCTAGCGTGTCCGGATTGCGTTTGTACGGGAGATAGCCGTTCGGTGAATTTTTTTCGGTCGCGAAGGTTACCGGGAATTCCGGAATGTCCTCAACGTTGGGAATTTTCCAAGGCTCCGCGCCATTGGCCAGGTAGCCGTCGGACAAAATAATCACCGGCACCATGTACTTCACGGCGATACGGCAGGCTTCGAGCGCAGCCCAGAAGCAATCGCTCGGCGTAGCCGGAGCGACGATGGGAACCGGCGCCTCGGAGTTGCGGCCGTAGAGTGCTTGCAGCAAATCCGCCTGCTCGGTTTTCGTGGGCAGGCCAGTCGATGGGCCTCCGCGCTGGATGTCGCAGATCACCAGCGGAATTTCGACCGCCACGGCCAATCCGATGGCTTCAGTCTTCAGCGCCATGCCCGGGCCGGACGTGGTGGTGATCGCCAGCGCGCCGCCATAGGCTGCGCCAATGGCCGATGTTACGGCCGCGATCTCGTCCTCGGCCTGAAACGTGGTCACGCCGAAATCTTTGTATTGCGAAAGCTCGTGCAGAATGTCGGACGCCGGGGTGATCGGGTAACTGCCTTGAAACAGGCGCAGCCCGGACTTTTGCGACGCAGTGACGAAACCAAGCGCGAGCGCCTGGTTGCCGCTCAGATTGCGATACACGCCCGGAGCAAGCTTCGCTGGCGGAATCTCGTAGCTGATCTGGAACGCTTCGGTCGCTTCGCAGTAGGAATAGCCCGCCTTCATGGCGAGCTTGTTGGCTTCCACCAGCAGCGGCTTGTTCTTGAATTTGTCTTCGATCCAGCGGACCGTGGACGTCATCGAGCGGTTGTACAGCCAGTAGCACATTCCCAGCGCGAAGAAATTCTTGCAGCGGTCCATGGACTTGGCGTCCAGGCCGAGATGCTCAAGCGACACGCGGGTCAGGCGTTCGAGTTCCACCGAAAACAGGCGGTACTTGTCGAGCGAATGATCTTCCAGCGGGTTGGCGGTCATCTGCGCCTTGCGCAGGTCGTTTTCCTTAAAACTGTCGGAATTGACGATCAGGATGCCGTTGGCCTTCAGGTCCGCGATATTCACCTTCAATGCGGCCGGATTCATGGCGATCAGCACGTCCACGGAATCGCCGGGCGTGAAGACATCATTTGAAGCGAAGTGAAGCTGGTAGCCGCTGACGCCCGGCAGTGTTCCGGCAGGGGCGCGAATTTCAGCAGGGAAGTCCGGGAAGGTGGCGATGTCGTTGCCGTAGAGCGCGACGGTATTGGTGAACTGGCTGCCGGTGATCTGCATGCCATCGCCGGAGTCTCCGGCGAAGCGGATAACAGCCTGGTCGATCTTTTCGGGCTTGATGCGGGATAACGGCGTATCGGTTACGGTCGACATGGACTCCTGACCTATTCTGGGAACCTCCTCGACTTTCCCCCCGAGGAGCGCGGCTCAATCGTCATGGATTTGACGGTGCGGTAAGCGGACTAGGTTGCTGGTGCCGACCGCCGGAAGCCGACCGAAAAAGGATACCACACCGGCCCGCGCGCGGCGGGGAGAGAGTCCGCCGCGCAGCAATTGTGTTCTATTACAAAAGACGTGCGGGGAGGTTGGCAGGTTGCACGAAGGTGCGCTGAACGCTGGCAGCATCCACGATCAATCGCAACTAACAGGCTGATGCTGTTGGATTAAGGGCGTACGGTCGTCGCGCTTGCTTCGAGGAATCGTGCGCGGTAATACACAAGTATTCCGAGAATGATGAGTGGCACGACCAAACTGATAGATGAGAACTCTCGGATATGGGCCATCCAAGGCATCTGATAGGCATCGGTGGGTGGCAGGTTCATGGAACCCATAGCCTCTCGCATGATCGCCTCATACGAGGGGCTGAACAACGTGACGATCCCACTCACAATCCCAAAGACTTGCAAGCCTATGGCGAGCGAGTAGCTCCAAGGTATTCGTTTAAACAAGCCGGCGCCTGCGATCGCGAACAACAGGCACCATATTGCGTAGACCGCCGTTCCCGCTGCGCCTCGGATGGCAAAGCCGAATAAGACCGCGGGCAGGTGCATCAGAACAATCAAGCCGAGACTGAGTGACGAAAAAAGCAAAAAGCAGGCCAGCACAGTGATGGGAATCGGCACGTCGGGCCGCGCTTGGGGCAGCAGTGCCGCGGCAGGGTCCGACGGCGACGTCGGGTCGCTCGCGATGCCAGTGGCCTTGAACTGCGCCGCGATCGTCTTCCGATTCAAGAGAATCAACCACCAAATCGCGATGGCGAAAGGCATGCCGTAGAACAGCGCGGCAAAGACCCCCACGTAGAGAGTCATGTTGAAGGGCGCGTTTGGAGGGGTCGGGATCGGGACAAGGGCAAAGACCAGAAGGGTGAAAGCGCTGAGCGGCGCCGTGATTCCGGCCCAAACGAGGGCGGAAATGCGCGCCCAATTTTTGAAGCGAATCAAGCCGGCGCCAGTGAAAATCCCGAACACGGCAACTCCCAGAAAGAACACCATCATCGCCGCGGCAACTGTGCGCACCGGAAAAACCGCCTGAGGCGCAGCGGGTAGGTTGCGAGCAAGCAACAAGCCCACGAGACCGAACAGCACACCGAGGACGCACAACACGCTCCCGATGATCGCGATAACACCCGCAGCAGCGACCGCTGAGGACCGCTCGTTAGGGTTGCTCATGGCGCGTCTGTATATCACTTTGCGGGAATCAGCGAAAGGATACAAACAGATAACAACGTGCAGAACTTTCGTTGACGTTCGCTTTTTGTGTGCCTACCCCGGTTTCATGGACGGTCCGCAGCGCGGATCGCAACGGTTGCGGATAGCGGGAATAACGACTCGACCGAGCACTCTCAACTCTCGCCTGCAAAACGACTTAGATCCGAGTTGGGAGCGAGAGGTCTGTCGGTGTGAAAATACTTCTTGTAAGCTGCAATCCAGTCGCTGGCGATATCGCTCTGCGCCGTAGAGAGATCCAGTTTTCCCGCACAAACCATCCGGTGGAGACGTTCTTCTAAGGCGTCCTTGACGTGTGCATTCCATGTCTCTGTCGTGTATGGTTCCGGCCACAGATTATGGATGTCGTCCGCACCACCCAGTCCCGGAGCAATCAGGTAATCGATCTCATAGTCCGGCGAGTGGGGGTTCACGATTCCGTACTCCTGGAAGATCTCTTGACGCAACGCGGTTGGAACCTCTCGAACAACTTCCTCGTGGTCCATCGAGCACACATCGGCAAGCGAAATCCGGCGCGTGGCGCCGGGCGTAAGGTTCCGGTCTGGAACAACCCCGCGCTCGACCGAGGTAGCTGGCCAGTTCGGCGTGCGCAAGCTGCGGTACCGCACCAAGACTTGGCCGACTACCGCCGCAACGAACAACGCCAGGCAAAGGTATGCCGCCCCGCGACTTGCAAATGTGAACTGGAAGAATTGGCGCCATGAACCAGCCTTAGGTTTGGCTGCGAGTTCGGCCAATCGAGCCTTTAATAGCGCACGTGGGCCAGCGATCGGTGGCAACTGGGAATCGAGAGCCAGGCGGCGAACTCGCGCGAATTCGGCAATGGCCCCTTCAGCCTCTGCCATTCGATCGCGGCAACCGCAACAGGCCGCGAGGTGCGCACGAATTTGGGCACCGCGCCGCGCTGGCGGTTCGCCATCGATGGCGAGAAGCAACTCTTCGCCGGTTGGATGAGAGTCGGTCAGCATAGAGTCGTCTCCCGTCTGCACGTACTGGACGTGCGAATGATTGGATCAGCGATATAACCACAGTGGGGTAGCGGATGTGACAGTCATTCCGTCGATCGAATCGGCCAGATGGATTGGCGTGACTCCCACTACTAATATTCCGTTACCACCAGTTCTGTTCATAGTTTTTTGAGGCTTGGCCGACTCTACTCTGCGAATTAGGCATTAGCTGGCTACCCGGTCGGTCACAGGGACGAAAAAAGACTGAACAAAATCGCAGTAAGGAGAATGTCTAAGGTGAAGGGGCTAAAAGGGCCTCTTAGCCGCGCGTCAGACCATGCGGGACAGTCCGCTCGATGCCCGGGCACAACGAGACTCCAACTAGCGAGACCCCGTACTCCATGCGAAAGCTTGTATCCCTATTCTTCCTATGCGCTTGGCCAGTCTTTTGCCAGACCAACAGCGGCGAATTGCATCTTAAAGTGAGCGATCCATCCGGCCTCGGCGTGAAAACGGTCGTTCACATCACCAGTGAGGCCAATCAGTACCGAAGCGTTTTAGCGACCAGCGATCAAGGCGGCCTGAACGTGCAGCGCCTGCCCTATGGCATTTATCGGCTCGAAATTGCGCAACCTGGTTTTGCTCCTTTGGCCGAGTCTGTCGAGATTCATTCCACGCTTCCCCTCGAGTATAGGGTCCAGCTCAAGCTCCCCACGGTAAATCAGTCGGTAACTGTAAGTGCCGACAACACTTTAATCGATCCCGATCAAGCGGGCTCGGTGAGTCAGATAGGGACAGACTTCATCCAAAACCGGCTCAGTTCCGTTCCAGGTCGTTCCTTGCAGGATTTGGTCAATTCGCAACCGGGCTGGCTGTATGAAGGCAATGCGGTGCTGCATCCGCGAGGCTCCGAGTATCAAACGCAGTTCGTGGTAGATGGCATCCCCCTCACCGACAATCGCTCCCCGAGCTTCGGACCGGAGATTGAAGCGGACGACGTGGAATCGATGAGCATCTTTACCGCAGGTTTTCCCGCGGAGTATGGCCGGAAAATGGGCGGCGTGGTCGAGTTGAACACGCTGCAAGACGCGCAGCCGGGCTTTCACGGCGAGGTGGTGCTCTCAGGCGGAAGCTTTGATTCGGCCGGGGCCTTCGCCAAGGGGCAGTACACCTGGGGCAGCAATTCGTTGGGCGTCAGCGCCAGCGGCAGCATGACGGACCACTATCTAAATCCCGTGGTTCCTGAAAACTATTCGAATACCGGTACGTTGGCCGATTTCTCGGTCAATTACGAGCGCGACTTGACGTCCAAGGATCGCATCCGCTTCATCGTGCGCCACGAACTCTCGCGCTACGATATTCCCAACGAACTCGTGCAGCAAGCCGCAGGCCAGCTCCAGCGGGCGGATAACATCGAGACCATGGGAACTGTGTCTTACCAGCACACCTTTTCGCCGAATGCTGTGGCGGATTTTCGCGGCATGGTCCGCGACAACGCCAATGATTTCAACTCCAACCCGGAATCCACCCCCATTGAGGTTTTCCAGCACAATCGCTTTCGCGAAGGGTATTTCAAGGGCACCGGGACCATCCATCATGGCCGGAACGAATGGAAGTTTGGAGCCGAGTCCGACAACATCTTCCTGCATGAAAACTTCAGCTACGTCATTACCGATCCAACGCAATTTGACCCCGGCACGCCCGCTGTGTTTAGCTTCCTGGCGACCCACCCGGACCTCGAACAATCCGCGTTCGTCCAGGATCTGATCCGCCTGGGCAATTGGACGATCAATGCCGGGCTTCGTTGGGACCACTATCAGCTTTTACTGAACCAGCAAGCGGTGCAGCCACGCTTGGCAATTTCGCGCTACTTTCCTTCCGCGGGCGTCGTGCTCCATTTCTCGTATGACCGGATTTTTCAGACGCCGTCTTTTGAAAACATCCTGCTTTCTAGTTCCACCGCGGCCACCACCCTTGACCCACTCTCCCTCGAATTGCCCGTCCAGCCTTCGCGGGGAAATTATTACGAAGTGGGCTTGACCAAGGTCTTCTTCAAGCACTTCCGCGTGGACACGAATTATTTCCGCCGGCTTGTGAGTAACTATGCTGATGACGATCAGATCGATAACACCTCGATCAGTTTTCCCATCGCGTTCCGCAAGGCCATTCTTTACGGCGCGGAAGGCAAAATTGACCTTCCCGACTGGCATCGCTTCTCCGGTTTCGTAAGTTACTCATATATCGTCGGGAATGCTTTCAATCCCGTGACCGGCGGCCTCTTTCTCGGCGACGACGCGGTGATACCGCTCACCGGCCATTTCCCCGATTCGCAGGACCAGCGCAACACTGTTCGCGGGCGACTCCGCTACCAGGTCGCCTCACGCTTCTGGATCGCAGGCGGATTTCAATTTGACTCCGGTCTCCCCTTCGACTTCGACGGCGATCCTTCCACGGTCCTCGCCGAATACGGCCAGCAGGTACTGAATCGCATCAACTTTAACAAGGGCCGTATCTACCCGGCTTTTCAGGTAAATGCCTCCGCCGGAGCGGATATTTACAGGTCAGAACGCCTGAAGGTGCGGTTTCAGATCGACGGACAGAATTTGAACAATGTGCTGAACGTTATCGATTTCGGGGGCCTCTTCTCCGGCAACGCCATCGGGCCGTCGCGCAGCTTCGCCATGCGTCTCACGACAACCTTCTAGTGTAGATCGCATGAATGGAAGCGCTACCGTTGGCCTTCGAGCCTCAGACGAAGGCCCCGCCTGACAGCCAATCCCCCGACAAAGTCGGCAGACCGCCGCTCCGGTGCCGGTTGTTCGAAGCATTCACGGCACACACCGCTTAACTTTCGCTTGACGTTCGCTTTCTTTTCGCCTAACTTGATCTCACGGACGGTCCGCAGCCCTGGCGCCGCCGGCAACAACGAAAAGCGAGGTCCCCCGATGGCCCTGACCAAGCGACAGAAAGAAGTCCTCGACTACCTGGTGGCGTTCGAGACCAAGCACGGCTACGCGCCCAGCTTTGAGGAGATCGGCAAAGGCCTGAAGCTGACTTCGCTGGCCACCGTGCACAAGCACATCACCACGCTCGAGAAAAAAGGATTTATTCGCCGCGGCTATAACCAGAGCCGGTCGATTGAGATTTTGCAATTGCCGAAGTCTCCCAAGGAACAAGTCATCGATCGCAGGGTGCAAGAGCTCCCGCTCGTTGGGCGCATCGCCGCTGGCCGCCCGCTGGAAGCCGTCGAAGAGCGCGAGACGCTTTCGTTGGGCGATTTCACCCACGGCGGAAATTCCTTCGCACTCAAGGTCAAGGGCAGCTCGATGATCGAAGACCACATCATGGATGGCGATTTCGTTGTCTGCGAGCAGACACAAGTCGCCAATCCGGGTGATATCGTGGTCGCGCTCGTGAGCGGCGACGAAGCCACGCTGAAACGCTTCTATCGTGAAGGCCCAGGCAAAGTTCGCTTGCAGCCCGCGAATTCCGAAATGGCCCCGATCATCGTCCCCGCGAACGATGTAAAGATTCAAGGCCGCGTCATCGGCGTTCTGCGAAAATATTGATCCTGCGCAGGGCGTCTGCCGAGCATTTTCCAGTATTTTTCGGGCGTAGTGATACTTTTCCGGCCGCAACCATCCTCGGCTGACGATAGTCTATTAAGCATGCTGCTAGACTGCTTGACGGCACCCAAACGCGCGTCCCACACGTCGCAGATCGAGGATTCGTAAATCATGGAGCAGACCAACCGTGGGCATTGGTTCGTTAGAGTTTGCTCCGTTCTCTTATCCGCGGTCCTGCTCTTGGGCTGGCCCTCGCGATGCGCGGCATACTCGATTTTGGCGCATGAAGCGATCATCGATGCCGCTTGGGACGTAAGCGTTCGCCAACTCCTGTTGCAGCGATTTCCCGACGCCACGCCCGAGGAAATGAAACAAGCTCATGCCTATGCGTACGGCGGCGCCATCATTCAGGACTTGGGTTATTACCCGCATGGCAGCCACTTCTTCAGCGATCTGACCCACTATTGCCGCAGCGGCGACTTTATTCTCGCGCTGCTGCGCGACTCGCAGGACCTGAACGGATATGCGTTCGCGCTTGGCGCGCTTTCTCACTACGCCGCAGACAACGATGGTCACAAACTTGGCACCAATCCATCGGTGCCCATCCTGTATCCGAAACTGCGAAAAAAATATGGCAACTCGGTGACTTACGAGCAAAATCCCCTCGCGCACGTGAAGACGGAGTTTGGATTCGACGTTCTCGAGGTCGCCAGACAGCGTTACGCTCCAGACAGCTATCACGATTTCATCGGTTTTGAAGTCGCCACTTCGCTGTTGGAGCAGGCCTTTCGCGAAACCTACGGCCTCGATCTCAAAGCGGTATTGAAAGATGAAGACAAGGTGCTGGGCTCGTACCGCTACGACGTCGGCAAATTGATTCCTGAGGCCACGCGCATCGCCTGGACCCTGAAAAAGGACGACATCAAAAAAGACGAGCCCAGCCTTACCAAAAGAAAGTTTTTATACAATCTTTCGCGCGCCAGTTATGAAAAAAATTGGGGCAAGGATTATCAAAAGCCGACGTTTTTCGAGCGCCTCGCCGCATTCCTGTTCAAGCTGCTTCCCAAGTTCGGCCCGCTAAAAGTTCTTCAGCTGCGCACACCGACGCCCGACACCGAGCATAAGTTCGAACTCAGCTTCAATGCTGCCTTGGATCGTTACAAAGCCCAGTTGGCGCAGGTGAACGCAGCATCGCCGCCCAGCGTGCCCAACGACAATTTCGACACCGGCGGCCCGACACCGCCCGGCGTTTACTTCATGAACGACGATGTCCACGCGGAGCTGATCGAGGCCCTCGCCAAACACAATTTCGCGGGCATCACCCCCGACCTGCGCGCGGAGCTGTTGCAATTCTATTCCGACCCCAACGCTCCCTACGCCACCCGTCGCAAACCGAAAGAGTGGACCAAGCTACAGACGGCCCTGCAACAACTGAAGAATGCCCCCCCACCGCAAGTCACGGCAGAAGCAACGCCCTCCCTGTAGCCGCCCTCTTTTAAGGGGGCGGGGTTTAGACCCAACATCACCAAACAAGTCGCACCGAAGCCGAGGCAGCGTGGTCGATTCGCGCCAACAACAACGCCAAGGCCAAAGACAAAAAGGAAACATTGTCATCCTGAGGCCATCCGACAAGGATGGCAGAAGGATCTCAACGTAAACTGCCATCGGCCAAACCGCTCCGGCATGTACCCCTGCTAACCCACCCGTCCCCCACATGAATTTTGTTTTTCCCCCGAATCGAATAAACTGCTGCTGCGCCACCCCGCGAACGTGAAACAATGTCAGGTTTCGCGTCGCACTTTGATCGTTTCCGGAATGAAGAAAACCAAACCGATTCAGAAACTTCTCGCCGCCAACCGCAGCGAGATCGCCATTCGCATCTTTCGCGCCGCCACGGAACTCGGGCTCCGCACCGTCGGTATTTATTCGCAGGAGGATCGTCTCGGCCTGCACCGCTTCAAGGCCGACGAGGCTTACCAGGTCGGCGCCGGCAAAGGCCCCGTCGAAGCGTATCTCGACATCGCCGGAATCGTCGCCATCGCGAAAGAGAGAGGCGTGGACGCGATTCACCCGGGTTACGGATTTTTGTCCGAGAATCCGGCATTCGCGCGCGCCTGCGAAAAGGCCGGAATTACTTTCGTGGGCCCGACGCCCGCACTGCTGGAACTCCTTGGCGATAAGACCGCCGCGCGAAGGCTGGCTACATCGGCTGGCGTGCCGGTTCTACCGGGAACCGAGAATCCCGTTACGTCCGCCGCCGAGGCGCAAAAAATCGCACAAGAGATCGGTTATCCAGTCATCGTGAAAGCCGCGATGGGTGGTGGCGGACGCGGCATGCGCGTGGTGCGTGATCCCTCGCAGCTCGCGGCCCTGCTCGAAGAAGCCCAAGGCGAAGCGCGCTCTGCGTTCGGCGACGCCAGCGTTTTCCTCGAAAAATATCTGCCCCGCGCCCGCCACCTGGAAGTACAAATCCTCGCCGATCAGCACGGCAACCTGCTGCACCTCTACGAGCGCGATTGTTCCGTGCAGCGCCGCCACCAGAAGGTCGTCGAGGTCGCCCCCGCCGCGAATCTGCCAGGAAGCATTCGCAATGAGCTGTGCGAAGCCGCGGTCGCCCTCGCGCGTAAAGCCAATTATCGCAACGCAGGCACCGTCGAGTTCCTCTACGACGTCGATGCGCAGAAGTGGTACTTCATCGAAGTCAATCCGCGCATTCAAGTCGAGCACACCGTCACCGAAATGGTCACCGGCATCGACCTGGTGCAATCGCAAATTCTCGTCGCGCAAGGCCACCAGCTGCACGAGCCGCCAATGTCGCTGCCGAAGCAGCAGAGCGTGCCGCTCTACGGCGCCGCGCTGCAGTGCCGCGTAACCACCGAAGACCCCGAGAAAAATTTCGCCCCCGACTACGGAAAAATCTCCACCTATCGTTCGCCCGCCGGATTCGGCATCCGCCTCGACGGTGGTACCGCCTACGCGGGCGCCGTCCTCGCCGCCTACTATGACTCGCTCCTCGTCAAAGTTACCGCGTGGGGCAAAGACTTACCGGAAGCCTGCAGCCGCATGGACCGCGCCCTTCGCGAATTCCGCATCCGCGGCGTCACCACCAACATTCCGTTCGTCGAAAACGTAGTCAATCACCCCAAATTTCGCGCCGGCGAAATCACCACCTCATTCCTCGACGATTCGCCGGAATTATTCCGTTTCCCCAGTCGCGGCGACCGCGCCACCAAGCTGCTCTCCTATCTTGGCGACGTGATCCTCAACGGCAATCCCGAAGTCAAAGGCAAGAAAGTCCCCGAAGCTTTGGAAGTCGCTGTCCTCCCATCCGTGCCCGGTATCGAACCGCCGCCCGGCTCGCGCCAGCTTCTGCAAAAGCTCGGCCCCAAAAAATTCGCCGCCTGGGCTCGCAAAGAAAAGCGCCTGCTCATCACCGACACCACCTTCCGCGACGCGCACCAGTCGCTGATGGCCACCCGCGTTCGCACCTTCGACATCCTCGCCACCGCCAGCGCCGTCGCTCAGCGCCTCCCCAATCTCTTCAGCCTCGAAATGTGGGGCGGCGCAACCTTCGACACCTCCCTCCGCTTTCTCCACGAAGATCCCTGGCTGCGCCTCCGCGAACTTCGCGAGCGCGTCCCCAACATTTGCTTCCAGATGCTGCTCCGCGGCGCAAATGCCGTCGGCTACGCCTCGTACCCCGACAACGTAATAAAAGAATTCGTCCGCGAATCGCACGCCCAGGGCATCGACATCTTCCGCATCTTCGACTCCCTCAATTCCATCGATAACATGCGCGTCTCCATCGACGCCGCTCTCGAAACCGGCGCCATCTGCGAGCCCGCCATCTGCTACACCGGCGATATGCTCGACGAATCGCGCCCCAAATATTCGCTGAAGTATTACGTCGCCATGGCCAAGCAACTCGAAAAACTAGGCGCGCATTTTCTCGCCATCAAAGACATGGCCGGTCTTTGCAAACCTTACGCTGCCTTCCAGCTTGTGAAAGCGCTTCGCGACGAGATCGAAATTCCCATCCATTTCCACACCCACGACACCAGCGGCATCAATGCCGCCTCTGTCCTCAAAGCCTCCGACGCCGGCGTGGACGTCGCCGACGCCGCCATCGCCTCCATGAGCGGCGGCACCAGCCAGCCCAACCTCAATTCGATCGTCGAAGCGTTGCGCCACACGCCGCGCGACACCCAGCTCGACATCGCCACCCTCAACGAATGCTCCGACTATTGGGAAGTCGTCCGCACCTACTATCTTCCGTTCGATTCCGGCCCGAAAGCCGGCTCCGCGCGCCTCTATCAGCACGAAATTCCCGGCGGCCAATTCACCAATCTCCGCGAACAGGCCGCCGCCATGGGACTCGGCCATCGCTGGCGCGAAGTCGAAACCACCTACGCCGAAGTGAATCAACTCTTCGGCGACATCGTAAAAGTCACGCCGTCCAGCAAAGTCGTCGGCGACATGACGCTGTTCCTCATGGCGAAAGACATGCGTCCGCAAGACCTGCTGAAACTCGACGAAAAGCACGATCTCTCGCTGCCAAATTCCGTGGTCGAAATGTTTTCCGGTGTTCTCGGCGTCCCTCCGGGCGGCTGGCCGAAAAAACTACAGAAAATCATCCTGCGCGGCGCCGCCCCCATCAAAGGCCGTTCCAGTGCCGGCATGGACCCCGCCAAATTCGAAGACGAGCAAGCCGCTCTCGAGAAAAAACTCGGCCACCGAATCCAGCGCGACGCTCTGCTTAGCTACCTTCTCTACCCCGAAGTCTTCCTCAAGTACGACAAGTTCCGCCAAACCTATTCCGACGTCAGCGTCCTCCCCACGCCACCGTTCTTCTACGGCCTGAAGTCCGGCCAGGAGATCACCGTTGACATCGAGCCCGGCAAAACGCTCATCCTCAAATTCCTGACCAGCAGCGACCCGCACCCCGACGGCACTCGTACGCTCTTCTTCGAATTGAACGGCCAGCCTCGCGAAGTCAACGTCCGCGACAAAGCCCTCCGCGTCGTCGAGCGCGCCCACCCCAAAGCCGATCCCGCCGAGCCCGGCCAGGTCGGCGCTCCCACTGCGGGCGTAGTCTCCGGCATCGCCGTCCAGGCCAACCAGACCGTCGAGCGCGGCGCAAAGCTACTCACCCTCGAAGCCATGAAAATGCAATCCAATATCTACGCCTCCATCTCCGGCCGCGTCAGCAAACTCGCCGTCACCCATGGCCAGCACGTCGAGGCCAAGGATCTGCTGGTGACCATCGTTCCGTGAGCCTTCTCCAGTGAGTTCGGGCCAACTCCGCAAACACGATCAATTCCGCTCGCGCTTCCTCCGCAACCAGCGCGACCTGATCGTCTATGTCCCACCCGGCTACGACGAACAACCCGAGCGCCGTTTCCCGGTCCTCTATCTCCACGACGGCCAGAACCTTTTCGATCGCGCCACCGCCTTCGGAGGCCAGGACTGGAACGTTCACGGCGCAGCCGATCTTCTGATTAACACTGGCTCCCTCGAACCGCTCATCATCGTCGGCATCTACAACACCGGCAAATCCCGCATCCAGGAATACACGCCCACCAAAGCCCCGAAACTAGGTGGAGGCCGCGCCGACCGCTACGCCAAATTTCTGTTGCAGGAAGTCATGCCCTTCATCCAGCGGGAGTACCGCGCGCTCTCCGGCCCGTCCGTCACCGGTATTGGTGGCTCCTCGTTAGGCGCGCTCGTATCCTTATATTTCGGCCTGAAATATCCGCAACTGTTCGGCAAGATCGCCGCTCTCTCCCCGTCCGTCTGGTGGAACCAGCGCATGATTCACCGTTTTGCCGCCGCCGCGCCGGTCCAGCCCAGGCCCTCGATCTGGCTCGATATCGGCACGAAAGAGGGCCCGCGTATCGTCCAGGACGTAGAACAATTCCGCGATGTCCTCCTCAAAAAAGGCTGGCGCCAAGGCCAAGACCTCCACTACGAACGCGTAGAAGGCGGCGAACACAACGAAGCCGCCTGGTCTCAACGCATCGGCCGCGTCCTCCAATTCCTCTACCCACCCATCCCTCCCAATCCATAATCCGCCCCGTCCAGGCACGCCCTTGTAGGGGCGCAGCACCGCTGCGCCCCATCTCGGCAAGATCGTTCCGCAAGAACCGCCTCCGCACGTCGGTCCCGTGGCCCAACGCAAAAAATCCCTTGACACAAGAATATCTTTCAGGTAATGTATAAACCAGTTAGAGATGCGCGAAACCAGGCGGCCAAGACCCGCCTTTTTCGTTGCCAGACGTCCGATGGAGCCAAATGGTCTAACTCATTTAGAATGAACACTTGCAAAAGTGTATCAAAACAAAGGCTTTCATCTCCCTTTAGAATGAACACTTACATAAAATAGGGAGGGGGGTGGGGTATCATAGTGGTAACGATTCGATTCCCAACTGGCAACATCCTGTCATCCTGAGGCGATCCGATAAGGATAGCCGAAGGACCTCAACTCAAACCCGCGCAAGACTTCGATCCTCGCCCGCCTCCACTTTCCCTTGACCTTCCACGCACCCCTGCGGCATCGTGTCTCCTCAAATGCCGCAATCCCGCCCCCAAACCGTCCTCTGCGTAAGCTCCTACGAAAAAGGCCAGGACTTCCTGCGCACCTGCAAATCCCTCGGCTGGCGCGTCCTGCTCCTCACCGTGGAAAAATTCCGCAACGGCGACTGGCCCCGCGAAGCCATCGACGAAATGTTCTTCATGCCTGAAGAGCTCCCGCTCCAGCACCTGATCTACACGGTCAGCTACATGGCCCGCAGCCAACCCATCGACCGCATCGTCGCCCTCGACGAATTCGATATGGAAAACGTCTCCGCCCTCCGCGAACACATGCGCATCCCCGGCATGGGCCTGACGACGGTCCGCTATTTCCGCGACAAACTCGCCATGCGCACCCGCGCCCAGGAAGCCGGCATCCCCGTCCCCGAATTCGCCCACGTCCTCAACTACGACAACCTCCGCGGCTTCATGGCCCGTGTCCCCGGCCCCTGGCTGCTAAAGCCCCGATCGCAAGCCTCCGGCATCGGGATGAAAAAGATCCACACGTCCGACGAACTCTGGCCGTGGCTCGACCAGCTAGGCGACCAGCAATCCTTCTATCTCCTCGAGCAATTCATCCCCGGCAGCGTCTACCACGTCGACAGCGTCGTCTCCGAGCGCGAAATCGTCTTCGCGGAACCTCACGCCTACGGCTCCCCGCCTCTCGACGTCTCCCATCAAGGCGGCGTCTTCACCACCAGCACGCTTCCTCGCGAAGCCGCCGAAACAAAGCTCGTCCTTGAGGCCAACCGCCAGGTTATCGAAGGTCTGGGTTCGGTCCGCGGCGTAACCCATGCCGAGTTCCTCCGCTCCCAAGCCGACGGCAAATTTTATTTCCTGGAAATTGCCGCCCGCGTAGGTGGCGCGTACATCGCCGATGTGGTCGAAGCCGCCAGCGGCGTAAATCTCTGGCGCGAATGGGCCCGCCTGGAACTGGGAGCAGGGAAGCAGCCATACACGCCTCCCGTAACCCGCGACGATCACGCCGGTGTCATCCTCTGTCTCGCCCGCCAGGAACACCCCGACACGAGCGCCTACACCGACCCTGAGATCGTGTACCGTGTCAGCAAATACCACCACGCCGGCTTCGTCCTAAAATCTCCAAGCCACGACCGCATCCAACACCTCCTCAATTCCTACGCCACGCGTTTCCAAAACGATTTCCTGGCCACCCAACCAGTTCCCGACAAGCCCACGGCATAGGAATAAAGCGAAGTAACGAAGCAACGAAGTAAAGAAGTAATGACCGAACGAAGAGCGGCAAACGCCGCCGCACCTGAAGGGGCGTGGCTCGCCCTGCCCGGCGTCAATCCCGCTACGACGCTAACGGCTCGGCAACTCGCGATCTCTTTCGGGCCTTTTTTTGTCGTTATTTCATTACTTCGTTACTTCATTTCTTCTTTCTTTATTCCAAACAAAAAGCGAAACCCTGTACCAAGGTCCAGTAACCTTCTGGAACGATTGGCCCACGCTTCATTTGCCCGCTACCAATCCAAGGTCTAGAGTTTGCTGTGCCCCAACCTGTTCCATCCGCGTTGGGGTGCTACTGTCTAGGGAGAGTTTTCGATGTGGGGAAACAAGAAGCCGGATACGCCGCAAGCTGCGCAGCCGGAGCCCGTGAGTCCAAAGCCTGTGAGTCCAATAATCAATCAGCCGCCGAAGCCTGCTCCGGCGACTTGGGAGGAAAAACCCGCGATGAGTACAGATGCGATGCGTCCACTAACTGCGACTTCGGACCGCTCCAGCGCGCGGCTTGGGTCTAGCCTGCATGTAAAAGGCGAGATCTCCGGCAGCGAGGATCTGTTGATCGATGGCTCGGTCGAAGGACTGATCCAGCTCGACGAGCGTAAACTGACGGTCGGAGCCACGGCAAAAGTAACGGCTGACATCATTGCCCGAGAAGTCGTGGTCTACGGCACGGTGAAGGGCAACCTTCGCGCCAAGGACCGGATCGAGATCAAGAAGGATGGTTCCGTCAACGGCGACCTCACCACGTCGCGCATCATGATCGAAGACGGCGCGTACTTCAAAGGCTCGATCGAAATCGACCGCACCGGCGATAAAGACGCCAGCCACAGCGCGTTCTCGAAGAAGGATTCTTCTTCTCCGGCGACCGCTGGCAAGACAATTTAGTAGTCGCAATCTTCGTCGTCCGACAAAAGATTGATCGCGGCGCGGGGCCACCCCCGCGCCGTTTTTCTTTTTACTCTTCGAGATGGTTGTAGGGCCTGCTTCGGTCGAGGGCTCGCGGTCACTTGGGGCTCTAGGCTAGGTGCATAGGCGACGCAGTTCGGCCTTTTTGGCCGGAAGGCCATGCGGTCGCGACAAGGTACCACGCGGGCAAAATCAGCGCCCAGTTCAAAATCCATAGCGCTTTGCTGCTCCACGCGGAGATCATCAGCACGGTCACGGTAAGCGCCAGAAGGGACGCTGACCGTAGCGAGATCCGGGTATTTCGCATTCCCTGGCGGGCTCCAAGGATCGCTGGCAGTAGAAAGAGGAACAAACAAAGCTTAGACAGCGACTCCAACGGGTATGCGGGGAAACAAAAAATAACGGAGGGAAACAAAGACAACGCGGCACTCACCCAAACAGTGCGCCGCGAAAGCGACCCAACGACATAGCCACTTGCCCAGGACCATGCGATTAGCAGGAAAATGTGACACAACAGCAGGGAGAAACCCTCTTGGCCCGTCGGCCACCACTTATCATAGACCCTGTGGTTGACGAGCCGCTGATAAGTGCAGCTCACCGAAACAGAAACGTACGTAAGCAGGTAGCTGCTTGGAAGCGCCACGACGAATCCCGCGAGCCATGGGCGGAAGTCTCTCCAAAGACCTGCTTGCCGGCGGAGGACTAAGCCGAACACATCGAGCAATCCTTGGCCGGCGCTTTCGTTTGATTCCAGCAAGTCGCCCAGCACGGCCTCGCGTTCGTCGTGCTCCAGCAGCCTCGAAGCAAGCTCCACCAGTACCCAGGCGATTCCGTTCATGAGGCGTTTCCTATTCGGTTTTCCACCCAGGACACACCACGGCTAACGCGTGTGACTGCATCATAGAAGCCCTTCGCGGCGTGTACGCCTGTCGAGGTCACTCGAACCATGCGCTTGGCGCGGCCACCACGCTGCGGCGTGGCTTCGCCCATCCGTGTTTTCAGCAGACCTTTCGCTTCCAACCGATCGATGGTCGTATAGAGCGCGCCCATGGAACACCTTCGTCCGGTGGTCGCTTCAATTTCGTCGCGAATCGCCGCACCGTAAGCATTCTCTTCCAGTCGAACGGCGGCGGTGATCAATAGGTATTCAAATTCGCCAAGCATGATTAGAAGCACATTGTAGTACTAATGTCAGGCATCCGTCCAGCTGTTTCCGAGGGGTGTCCTTAAAGAGTGACGAAAGCCTCTGTGACTCGGATTCCTTGCGCAGAGACATTTTGGATGGGGACAAACCGGGCAGTCTCGGGCCACGGAAGCTTCTCCCCTTGCTTACCGAGGGCAGAGGTGCTAGTCTCGGTTACCGAGGACATAGGCATTGAGCAAACCTTCCGATCTCGTGCAGG
>JBEKWY010000076.1:0-22661 GCA_049512575.1 Candidatus Acidiferrum sp. | reverse complement strand
AGGACATTAGACTCTATAAGAACCCAGACGGCTACAGCCGCATTTTAGCCCGAAGCGCGGCTTTTCTGGGCTCCGAGCCTCCGGCTACAGCAAAATAGGGAGAAACATTTTCGCCCTGCCGCGACCGGTACTGGGCCGAGTTCGACAGGGGACCAAGACCCGCGGATACCCGATTGGACAATAGGTACCTAAATGGTTTCAAAGCTACGCGGAATCAACGCCCAAGTCTCAGTACTGCTTTGCGCTAATTCCGGACCCTCCGTGCGAGTTCCTCAGGTCGGATGTACTTCAGAGACGTCCCGCGGCCGACATGTTGGATCGGCAAATCAAGGGCAGCTCAACTTGACTTACGAATGCTCAAGAAACTCACCCAAGAGCAGATGAAAATGGTGCACGCCATTTTCCCGCTTAACGGAATAGCGTCCGCGGTCGTAGAGCGCGGACTGCAAGCCCCGCTGCACATTTTCACAGAGTCCGATGTCTTCCTGCTGCACTTCGTCGCTGAAAGCAATGGCCTTCTTCATTCGCTCTTGTACCTTCTCCGAGTTGGCGTCATGAAAAAACCATTCAAAAATCGTCAGGGTCTTGTCCTGTGACAGCGGCACGATCAAATTCGTCGAAACGTTGTCGGGATAGATGTTCAGCATAAGGTTGGGAAAAAGCCAGAAATACAAGGCCTCTTGGGTGCCGCTGCCGGGAGCGTAGAAACGCTGCTCGACGTCCTCCGGCTTCATCGCGCGAATTGGCGCAAATTGTTGCGAATGGTAACGAAAGGTATCCGTGCGATATTGCGAGTAGTCAATCTCTCGCATCAAGCCGGGATGCGCGATGGGAATGTGATAGCCCTCGAGATAGTTGTCTACGTACACCTTCCAGTTGCAATGGATAACGTAGTCGCGCCGTTCCGCGAATTGCAGTCCTTCAAACCGGAATCCTCGTGCCTGCTTCGGAATACCTCCCAGATAAGCCGAAAGGGGCTCGGCATCGGGATCGAAATTGACGAAGAGGAACTGCTCCCAGGTTTCCAGCCGCAGCGGCACCATCCCCATCGTGCTGCGATCGAAAAATTCGACGCCTTCCACATCCGGCGTCCCAATCAATCGCCCATCAAGGGTATAGGTCCAGCCGTGGTACGCGCACCGCAGTACGTTTTTGCAACCGCTGCCCAGCGCGATCGGACCGGCCCTGTGCCGGCACACATTGCTGAACGCCCGCAGCGTGCCTTCCTTGTCGCGCACCACCACGATGGGCTCGCCGGCCACATCCGCGGTGAAAAAACTTTCGGGATCGGCGATCGTCCGCTTCACGCCGTTGACTTCGCCGCAAGCGTGGTCTAGCGTCCCCACGAGTTGCCAGGTGCGCCGGAAAATCCGCGCCTTCTCGACATCAAGAATGGATGGGTCGGTATAAAACCGTGAAGCCAGCGTGTGCGCGCACTCGATCTGTTCGTTGACGTCCAGCCGCATGGGTGGCGGGGGTTGCAGAGGTTTCGTAGTCATGAAATGGGTTCGTCCTGGAAACGCGCAGGCGCAAGCGACTACAGGGCAGCGCGCGGCCAAAACGCTAGAACTTCCGCGTTTCCTGCCGCGACCAGCGCTCCACCACAATTTTCGACTCCGTGAAAAATTCCACCGCATCGCGCCCTTGCCCGTGCAGGATGCCAAAGAAGCTTTCTTTCCATCCGCTGAACGGGAAATACGCCATTGGCGCAGCCACCCCGATGTTGATCCCGATATTCCCAGCGGGCGCTTCATAGCGAAATTTCCGAGCCGCCGCACCGCTGGTCGTAAACAATGAAGCCTGATTGCCGTATGGACTGCGGCGCAGAAATTCCATCGCCTCATCAATCGAATGCGCGTGAACTAAACTCAATACCGGCCCAAAAATCTCGGTATTCGCGAGGCTGCTCGTCGCGGGCAGTCCATCCAGCACCGTGGGCTTCACAAAATTGCCGCCTTCGTGATTCGGCACTTTGGCGTTGCGCCCATCGATGGTTGCTTTCGCGCCTTCGTTGATGCCTTGTCCGATCAGCGATTCGATGCGCTGCTTGCTTTCGCGCGTGATGACCGGCCCCATCCGCACGCCGGCATCGAGACCGTTGCCGATGCGGATTTTCGACGCCGCGTCGGCGATCGATTCGCCGAAAGTCTTCTGTGCTTCGCCGATCGTCACCGCAACGGAAACGGCCAGGCAGCGTTGCCCAGCGCAACCGAACGCGCTATCGCTGATGATTTGTGTCGCGAGCTCCATGTCTGCGTCGGGCAGCACGATCACATGATTTTTCGCTCCACCCTGGCACTGCATTCGCTTGCCGCTGGCCGCCGCTCGGGCGTATACATGTTTGGCGACCGGCGTCGAACCCACGAAGCTGATCGCTCGAACCTGTGGGTGATCGCAGAGGGCATCCACGACCGCGCGCCCGCCGTTCACGAGGTTCACGACGCCCTTTGGCAGGCCTGTCTTTTCAACCAGTTCCATCACATAGTGCATCGTCAAAGGCACGCGCTCCGATGGTTTGAGCACGAACGTGTTTCCGCAGGCGATGGCGTAGGGCAGAAACCAGAACGAAATCATCCCCGGAAAATTGAAGGGCACGATCGCGGCCACCACGCCCAACGGCTGCCGGATCTGCATCTCATCGACACCCGGCGTCACGTCTTCCAGGTTGTAGCCCTGCATCATCATCGGAATGCCGCACGCCACTTCGACGTTTTCGATGCCGCGGCGCATCTCGGCTTTCGCTTCCGCAAACGTCTTGCCATTTTCGCGCGTGATCAGGCGGGCAATCTCGTCGATGTGTTCTTCCAGCAGATTCTTGAGCTTGAAGAGATACTGGACACGTTCTCCCGGCGGAGTGCGCCGCCATGCCGGAAAGGCATCGGCAGCGGCTTGCACCGCGACGTCCACGTCGGCGGTTGTAGACATCGGCGTACGCGCCAGAATTTCCGCCGTGGCAGGATTTGCGACGTCCACGTACTCGGTCGTCGAGGATCGATGCCAGCCGCCTCCAAAGTAATTCTGCAGATCGGGCGCTTGTGTTGTAGTCGCGCTGCTCATACCTTGCTCCTGCTCAATTTCTAATTGGACCGCGTGCGCCGCAATTCTAGGCAAACATCAGCAACAGCACAGCTTACCAAAAAAATGTAAGGTCTGGATATGGCCGAGGCCGCCGCCGAAGCAGTAACGCCGTCAGTCTAGTCGCGGCGATATCTAAGTAAAGACCGGTTTCTACCTGCGGATGGAAGCAAGCGCTTCGTACGCTGCGCCAAGCAGCGGGGCGGACTCGTTGAGCACTACGGATACCGGAATGTTCGCGAGCATGCTCTCAAATTTCCACTTGTCCCTGAACGCGTTGACGAACCTTCCGTCCTTCATCTTCTCGATGATTTTTACCGCGATGCCGCCGGCGACGTAAACTCCGCCCAGCGCTAGCACCTTCAACGCAAGATTTCCAGCTTCCGCGCCGTAAATGGAAGTCCACAGATCCAGTGTCTCTACGCAAACCGGGCAGGTCCTCGCGAGCCCTTGGCGTGTAATTTCCGGGGCAGGGTCCGCATCGGGATCCTCGAACGAATGATGCTTTACTTCCGGCGCCAAGAATTCATGAAGCGTCCGGAATCCGCGCCCTGAGAGAATCAATTCCCAGCTGACCTGCGGGTAGCGGCGACGCATGAAGCGCAACAGTTCGATCTGCTGTTCGGTGTGTGGCGCAAAATCGGAATGGCCTCCCTCCGATGGCACGATGCGATAACGAGCGCCATCCCAAACCAGAAAAGATTGACCAAGGCCGGTTCCCGCCGCGAGCAGCGCCATGGTGCCGCCGGGTTCCGGCTTTCCCTCATTCAACACTACAAATTCCTCCGGCGCGAGATGCTCGATGCTGTGCCCGGTCGCTCCCAGATCGTTCAACAGCACGATTTTCTCGACCTCTAATTCCCGCTCCAGAATCTTCGCATCCACGGTCCAGGGCAGGTTGGTGGCGCGCACGTGATTCTCAATCACCGGCCCGGCAACTCCAAAGCCTGCCGCCACCACAGGGTCGGAGCACAAATGCGAGGCCGCCTGGCGGGAGAATTCCTTTACGATCAGGTCGAACTGCGCGAATTCCTTGCTCGCAAACCGCTGTTGGAAAACAGTTGTGAGCTTTCCGTTCTTCTCCGAGAAAAGCGCGAGGTTGCACTTCGTGCCGCCCACGTCTCCGGCAAGGATCAAATGTCCCCCTGTTCCTGATGACTTTCAATTTGCGCCGTTGTGCTTATGCGCGTGCTTCTGTGGCTATGAATTGAACCATTGTCTGCCTTCGCGTTCCAGCAGAACGTCGGATTCGCGCGGGCCCCAGCTACCCGCCGGATATTGCGGCACATTCGCAGTTTTTGCCGCGCTCCAAACATCCAAGATGGGATCGACCAGCGCCCAAGCCGCCTCCACGCTGTCGCCCCGATCGAACAGCGTGGCATCTCCCCGCACGCAATCGCTGAGCAGCGTAGCGTATGCGCTTCGCGCGCCGTCGCCAAAACCTTCGCGATAGCTGAAATTCATGGTTACGTTGCCGATGTTCATGTCGGGCCCCGGCTTCTTGGCCCCGAACGAAACGGAAATTCCTTCGTCCGGCTGAATATTCAAGATCAGGCGGTTTGGTTCGACCTCGCGTTCGCGGAATACGATATGCGGCGCGCGCTTGAATTGAATCACGATCTCTGTGGTACGCCGTGCCAGCCGCTTCCCGGTACGTAGATAAAAAGGAACGCCCGCCCACCGCCAGTTGTCGATCAATACTTGCGCGGCAACAAAAGTTTCCGTACGTGAGGTGGGGCTCACGCCGGGTTCCGAGCGGTATCCGGGAACGGCCTTGCCTTCGATGGTCCCGGCGGCATACTGGCCGCGAACTACCGATTGAGCCACCATTCCGAGATCGAACGGGCGTATGGACTGGAGAACTTTCAACTTTTCGTTTCTTACGGCGGTTGCGTCGAACGACGCCGGGGGTTCGACCGCGACGAGAGAGGT
Organism: Candidatus Acidiferrum sp.; assembly: GCA_049512575.1. GTDB lineage: Bacteria > Acidobacteriota > Terriglobia > Acidiferrales > UBA7541 > Acidiferrum. The sequence continues at coordinate 17,654 of JBEKWY010000076.1, read as the reverse complement.
AAGCTGCAAAACATGGCTTTGAATCATGTCGCGGAGGGCGCCGGCAGTCTCGTAAAAGCCGCCACGCCTTTCGACGCCGAGCGTCTCCGCCGCAGTGATTTGGACATGATCGACATAGTTGCGGTTCCAGAGCGGCTCAAAAATGCCGTTGCTGAAACGCAGCACCAACAAATTCTGTACAGTATCCTTACCGAGATAATGGTCGATGCGGTAGACCTGGTGCTCTTCGAAAACACTCAGCACGATGTCGTTCAACTCTTTCGCGGAAGCCAAGTCCCGGCCGAACGGCTTTTCGATGATGATGCGCACCCAGGAATTGGGAGACGTGGGCTTCGCCAACCCGGCTTTACCGAGCTGCCCAACAATGTCCTTGTACACTTCGGGGGGAGTCGACAGGTAAAACAGCCGGTTGCCCGCGAGCTTTTTCTCGCCTTCTACTTCCATCAGGCACTTGGCGAGATTCGCGAAATCTTCCGCTTTGCCGTATTCGCCGTGCTGGTAGTGAAGATTCGACGCAAACTCGTCCCACTTTTTGGGATCGATTGGACCCACTTCCGACATGCTCTTGGACGCTTCTCCGATCGAGGCCCGAAAGCTTTCATCGTTCATCGGCGTCCGCGCAAAGCCCACGATCGCATAACGGGGACCCAGCAAGCCGTGACTCGCCAGGTCGAACATGGCCGGGATTACCTTCCTCTTGGCTAGATCACCGGACGCCCCAAACAAAACCACAGTGCACGGTTCAGTGCCATTTGCGCCTCCCGGACGGTTCGCATCCATGCTCGTGGGTCTCCCCTCAGCTCGCTTCAGGCATTTCCCGTGCAATTAACGACGTTTGACACTATACCTCAACGTCGTACTTTTGCAGATCAGAGCGGAGTTGCTGTGCGTTTTGATAGTGGATCACGTTCATGCCCAATCTCCGCGGGCTCTCGAGATTCAAAAGACGGTCATCGATGAACACGCATTGCTCGGGCGGCCGCTGTGTAACCGCCAGCGCTATACGGAAAATCAGCTCTTCCGGTTTGCGCGAATGTACATAGCACGAGCTGAAGAAACCCAGAAAATCACGGCGCAAATCGAACGCTTCGACGCGGTATTGATTAAGCTCCAGCGGCTCGTTATTGATAGCTCCGATGAAATATTTCCCTGTTCGCGCCGCCTGATTCAAAATCGCTCTCGACTGCGGGAATTCCTTCGACTGCGCGAACATGAATGCGGTGAACTCTTCGCGCGTAAAAGAACGCGTCCGGTAAAATAGCGTCCGGTCCAGATATTCATCCAGTGTGATGTGTCCGCAATCGAACGCCGGAAATGACAATTCGTGCCGGTCCTGAAACTCTTCCCAATCGAAATGAAATACGGTGGCCGCTTCGCGCCGCGACCCGCGATCCCATCCGTTCGTCAGGATCACCCCTCCGATATCCCAAAACAGCGTCGTAATCTTGGACAAGCCTGCCAGACCTCCGCCTCGAAGGAGTTCCCCCAACCATCATTTTGGTTTCAGCGATTCACCCGCGGACCGTGGCTTCCGGTTCGTGAGGCGGGCATCTTAGAGCTTGCGCACCAGATTCTCAAGCTCCGACAGGCCGCGCTCCAGGCCTTGCGTGCAATGCAACTGTACGACCCGCATTCGCCGCAACTCCAGTGATTCAAAATCGCTCAATGCGAGGGCCAACTGCAACTGCCCAAACGTATACCCGGCGCCAGGAATGCCGATATCCTCTCCGGGTTCACTGGTGAGAATCAAGAAGAGTCCAGTGGATGGGCCACCTTTATATACCTGTTCGAAGTTGCGGAGATATTGCGGACCGAAATTCACTAAGACCGGGATTCCCACCCGTGGAGCGAGTTCTTTACGTAACTCCCCGAGCATCGAATCGGTGGCAGGATTGTTTCCCGCAAAGGCGATGATCGCCAAATATCCGTCTGCTTCTTTCGCTTGAAAGAAAGTTCGCAACGCCTCGGACAGATTTAACGTCGAAATCTGCTGTCGCGTCTCCGCCTCCGCGTAGAGTTCAATTCCCTTCTCGCGGACTCTTGCTGTCCGAGCCGGCCAAGCGCTTTTGCTGGAGACCTCTTCCAGCATGGCGGAAACCTTTGCCCGGCCTTCTTCGACGTCCGGCTCGTCAAACGGATTCACATTCAGCGGCGCGCATGCCAGGGCGGTGGCGATTTCCCATTTGAACATCTCCGCACCGAACTCTTCGGGGCTGCCCATTTCGACCGACACCGTTGGCACGCCAGCCCTTCTCAGCTGCATTTCGAATTCCTTCACTTCCGCATCCTCATCTCCGCGCATGGTCAAGACTGCCGCGCTACAACCCCGCAGGTAAATTTCCAACCATCTCGGAGATGCGTCACATACCGGGACAAACCCCTGCCCCTCCTTGTCCAGGCTTGCTCCCACCAGTTGTCCGATCCGATAGGTGAATGCCCGCGTGCTCCTGGTGCCCGCTAGAAGAAGCTTGTTGTGGCCTTCCAGCGCGCCCGCAGCGAGGAACGCGGCAAGTCCCAGCGCTGGATTCTGGTCGCCGTCGGGCTGCCGGCTTAAGTTTCGCATGGCTACTGCCCGGGATACGAGGTCCTCGGGCTCGCTGCTCCAAATCGTCGATTGTAACAATCCAAAATGAATCAACGATGAATAGCGACCTTTAATGCCCGGTGTATCGAAAAACGTCCCAAGAAATCCGTAGTTGTGCGCCAATTCGGCGAGATACGAATCCTTCTCGGTCACCGCGACAAAGCATCGTCCAGGATCGCCGAGGTTTCGCGTCTTCAACTTGTCCAAGAAATAAAGCATCAAGGCATGGGTCTCAATGCGCTTCCCGAATTTACTGGCGACGACAAAAAGCGTCGCGTCGAAGTCCAACTGTTCCTCGACGGCTCGAATCGCGCTGGGGTCTGCGCTGTCCAGAAGAAACACTCGCCGGAATCGTTTTCCCGCCGCCGTCTGCAATAACGCCAGCGCAGCCAGATTGGAATCGCCCATCGCAATGAAAACTACGTCCTGAAAGGCTTCGCGACTGGGGGCCGCCATCAATTCCCTGACGCGCTCGATATACGGGCCAATCTGCTCCGGCAGGTCGAGCCAGGCTAGGTTGCCACCGACCGGTTGCCTTTGACCTTCCGGTCCGCGCCATAAGGTCGCATCCTTGGCCCACAAGCGTTCCACGGCTTTGCCAGTCACCAGATTGTCTCGCTCGCGCCGCCAGGCGTCTGCGAGTTTGCCGGGGTAGAGTTGTTGCATAGATGTTGACGACATGAGTTTTATATACCGGTCGCGTTAGTGTACTGTGCTAATCATACAGACGCATCAGAAAGTTGAACTCGGTACAGTCTTGCTTCCCGGCACTCCCTGCCCAGGCTGGAATTTCCGGTCTGCATGCGGTATCGTCCAAATTCAAGTGTTTTTTCAGGAGCCCCGATGGCCAATGAATCTTGCGGTCCCACACCAGCGCCGAGTGAACCAGTTAAGCCCGGGACGCGCATGGTGAAGTGCGTGAAATTTGACAGAGAAATGCCTGGGCTCGACCGCGTGCCGTGGAGGGGTGAACTCGGCAAGCGCGTCTATGAAAATGTATCGAAGGATGCGTGGAAACTCTGGGTCGAACATTCCAAAATGGTGATGAACGAATACCGGCTGAACCCCCTCGACCCCAACTCCCAGAAAATCATGGAAGAGCAGATGGAGCAATTTTTTTTCGGCGAAGGCTCAAAACTTCCTGAAGGATACGTCGCTCCGAAAGCGAAGGGGTAATTCTCGCGACCCCTTTGTAGGGGCGGGTTTTCCGCGCCCCGCTGTCGCCAAGTTAAAGGCCTAGCCGCTAACTCAATCCGCCTGTCCCACCATTCTTCCGGTCGCCGGATGCTCCACGGGTAAACGCGGCGCAATTGTGAATCGTAATTTCGAGTGTGCCAACCGTAGCGCCGTCTCTACCACCGCCGGCGTCTCCGCCCTCGCGAACAAAAACCCGAGATAACTCGACCCTTCCGGCCAAGCCGCAATGTAGTCGTGGAGCCGTGCTGTAATCTGCAGTTCGCTGATGCCTGCTACGCCACGCGCATCTTCTTCGCCCTCGACCGCCTCCAAAACTCCGCTTCGCGGCACGGGAATCATCATTACGCCGGACGCCATTGCCTCTCGGGCCCAATCTCCTCCTTCTAGTAAATCCACTGCGTGCCGCAACAATAGCTCCTCCAATCCAATCAACTCGCCGCCGTTCGAATCTTGGAATCGCAGCGCGCGCGCGCAAAGCCCGCCGATCGGCCGCGGCGCAACTTCGAGCGGCCATACGCCTTGCTCGTTCAGCCTAAATTCCGCGTGTACCGGCCCCTGCGTCAGGCCCAGCGCCCGCACCGCTTCCACCGCGCAATGCTCGACTGCGCACAACTCGCCTTCCGCCAGCCGTGACGGCGTTACGTAAATTGTCTCCTCGAAATAGGGGCCTTCCAACACATCGGGCTTGTCGAAAATCGCCAGCACGCGCAACACGCCATCCGTGAGGAGTCCTTCGACGGCCACTTCCCTTCCAGGTATGTAGCCTTCCACGATGATCTGATCCAAATTCGCTTCGCGTCTCGCCAAAATTTCCGGCGATGTCAGCAGCTTTCGAATCCTCTCCACCGCCGCGACAAATTCCTCGCGAGTATTAGCCCGTACTACTCCCTGACTCGCCGAAAGCGACGTTGGCTTCAGCACGCACGGATATGAAATTCCCAGCAGCGACGGCTCCGGCGCAGGCTGCAACGCCACGCTGCGGAACCACGGTCCTGGCAAACCCGCATCGCGAAAGACTTCGCGCATTCGCAGTTTGCTGCGGCACGCCTCGACCGCCGCCGGGTGGTTGTACGGCGAGCCCAATCCTCGAGCTACGTAAGCCGCAGCAACAGCCGGGCGGTCGCCGAATGCCAGGACACCGTCGATCTCCCCGCCTCCACGAACCGCCTCCAAGACCGCATAGGCCGCCGCCTCGGGCGACTCGAAATGCACCGCAATCGCGCCATCGCCCCAAGGATCGTCGAGCTGATGGCAGCGGTCGGTGACGAACACAACGTCCATACCCAGTTTGCGCGCCGCCTCATCCAGACTTCGCGTCTGGTATCCCAGCTTCCCCGCAAAAAGCAAAAGTCGCCTACGCTGCGACAACGTTTTCTCTTCTTTCATCAAGATGAGTCCGCCAGGCTTGTCCGCGCCGATCACTTTCTTCTCTGCGATCTCCGCGCTCCTACTCTGTGCCCTCTGTGTCAAATCTTTTCTTTCTTACTCGGCCGTCGCCGATCAAACAAATCCATCCGCAGCCACACTCGCAGCATCGATGGGTTTCTTCGCCGCACTTCCAATCGAAACTAACTGCTCGCGCGTCGGTTCCGCGCAGCAATACCAAGGTTCGCTCAAGAACGGCACCGCCTCGCCAATGCCTCCCGCGATTTCCAGATCCGGCGCCGCACGACCCGCTGCCGCGTGAGCCGCCTTCCAGATCCTTTCGAACGCTGGGGCCCGCGCTTCCTTTTTCCGATCCGCGTCCGCCGCAATTCCTTGCACGATCTCGCTCAAATCATCCACCCGCGCATCCGCATTCTTCCACGGATAAACCAGCGATTCCGCATCAAACGCGCCAACGTCATTCCGCACTTCCTCCAGTTCCAGCAACCGCGACCCCTCGGGAATCAGCAAGCGAATTCCCAACTGAATCGCCGCCACGTGTTCCACAAGCTCTTCCGCCGCCAGCACTCCGAGCAAATCCAAATAGCCTTCCATCGTGGTCCAAGGCGTGAAGGCCACGAACGTCGGATGCAGCGTCATCCCCCGCGATCGAAACGTGCGCGCCACATGCAAAAAATCTTCGCGGGTGTGCCCTTTGTCCAGCTGCTCCAAAATCGTGTCGTCCACCGACTCCACCGCGCTGATCACAAACAAGCAACCCGTATCGCGCAACGTCGTCAAATGTTTCTCGTACTTCCGCAAATGTTCGATCTTGATGGTCACGTCGTACGTCACGCCTGGAAATTCCGCGTGAAACGCCGCAACAAGCTCCAGCGCGTGCTTTATCCCGTTGAAAAAGTCCGGATCGCCAAACGAGATGTGCTGCGCCCCGGCCGCCACCTGCTGCCGAACATCCGCCATCACTACGTCGCGGCCGACAATCCGAAACACGCCGTTGTAAACCGGCACAATCGGGCAATGCCGGCAAAGGTGCTTGCATCCCCGACTGGCCTCCGTCGATCCCACAACGCGAAACCCATCTCTCGGAACAATCAAGTGCGCATATTTTTCAAGCGCCGGCATCCCCGTCCGGTCCGGCACCTCAAAGCGAAGCCGCTCCAGCGATATCACCGGCTCCATCTGCTCGACATTCCCAGCGTCCCACGTTCTGAAGTTCGCAGGAGTCGTGTGTTGGACCTTTAGGTCCGACACACGAAACGCTTCATCGGTGGGCTTTAGCCCCTGAGGAAAAATCTCGTCGCTTTCTGGATAGGTACCGCCAAGCCTGCCCGCCAAGCCAACAAGCCCATTCTCAAACTCCCCGCCCAAAATCGTCCCCACTCCGAGCCTACGCAAGTACTCCGCATTCATAGGCGCATAAAGCCCATAACAACAAATATGCGCCCTCGGATTCTCTTGCCGAAGTAAAGGAATCAATTTCACCGCCAGCCGCGTAGCCGTATGCATGGGTAAATAAATTGCGATCAACCCCGCGGCGCGAACAGTGCCTTCGTCCAACCGCTGCCGCGTCAAATCGAAACACGCCACCTCATGCCCGCGCTTCCGCAACCAAGCCGCCGGCGACACCACCCCAAAGGGCTGCCGCCCCAGCTCATACGTAGAAATCAATACGATCTTCACCGGCCCAAGTATACCGTCCGAGCGCTGTAGCCGCCCTCTTTTACCCTGAGCCTCGAAGGGTCAAGAGGGCGGGGTTTAGAGTGAACCCACGTACCATCGTTCAACCGAAGCACGGCCGTTGAAGCGGGAGTTGACTGCCTGTTTCGTCTCCTTCAGAATTCCCAGCGAATCCGTAAATGGTCGTCTCTACCCAATACGTGGACATTCCCCTGTCGGGCTCTCCGATGCGAACATTCGTCGCTTCGCCAAGAACCGTAGGCCGATATCCCGGCATCCTTTGCTATTCCGACATTTTTCAGCTTACGCCGCCGACGCTGCGCAGCTGCGTGCGGCTGGCAGGATACGGATTTGTCGCCGCTGCCCCAGAAATTTATCGCCGCATTGAACCACCTGGAACGGTGATCCCCTTCGATGACGCTGGACGCACTCGCGGCCAGCAAGACGCCGCAAAGACTCCCGTCGCACATTTCGATGCGGATTGCCGCGATGGTCTGGATTGGCTTGCCGCTCAGCCTAACGTCGCGCCCGGAAAAGTGGGCACTGTGGGCTTCTGCATCGGCGGCCACCTTGCCTTCCGCGCTGCGTTCCAACCCGACGTCCGAGCAACCGCCTGTTATTACGGAACCGGAATCCACGACGGGAAGCTCGGTCAGGATGCCGATGCAGGGTCGTTGGCGCGCGCAAAAGAAATTCGCGGCGAACTTCTGATGATTTTCGGGACGAAGGACCCGCACGTGCCCGACGCGGGGCGCGAAACCATTGATCGGGCCCTGCGCGACTCCGGCGCTCGCTACCGCACGCTGCTCTATCCAGCCGAGCACGCCTTCACTCGCGATGAAGGCCCGCGTTTCGACCCGGAAGCGACGGACCTCGCATTCGCCGAAGTGATTGGTTTATTCCGCAGAGTTTTTGCCGTTGGCAACGATTCCTGAGTCTAGCCGGTCAAGGCCGCCGACCTTTACGGCGCCCCGGGCTGCGGTGGCTCTGCGCCACACGCTAGGGCGCGGTCGAGTAGAAAAGCGCGTTCGCGTGCGTTGCGCGTCAGCGATGCGGCGCGCTGGAATTCCGCCTGTGCCTCGGCCAAGCGACCCAGCTTGAAAAGAAAATCGCCACGAACGCTGGGCAAGAGGTGATACGACTTGAGGGACGGCTCGGATGCAATCGTGTCGATGAGTTCAAGTCCCGCCGCCGGACCAAACGCCATGGCGATAGCCACCGCGCGATTCAGTTCCACAATCGGCGATGGCATCAGCTGCGCCAGCGCATCGTAGAGCGCCGCGATCCGCTCCCAATCCGTTTCCGCCGCGGTCCGCGCCCGCGCGTGACACGCGGCGATCGCAGCCTGCAGCGCATACGGGCCCAGCCCGCCTCCAAGGTCCTCGGCCCGCTGCAACGCCGCAAGCCCGCGGCGAATCAGCACGTGATCCCACCGCGTGCGGTTCTGATCGAGCAGCAGGATCGGCTCTCCCTTCGGGCCGACCCGCGCGTGAATCCGTGAAGCCTGAATCTCCATCAGCGCCACCAGCCCATGCACTTCCGCCACCTTCGGAACCAGCCCAGCGAGAATCCGCCCAAGTCGCAGCGCATCCTCGCACAGCGCCGGGCGCATCCAGTCTTCGCCCGCCGTCGCCGAGTAGCCTTCATTGAAGATGAGATAAATCACTTCCAGCACGGATGACAAACGCGCCGCAAGATCGGGTCCGCGCGGCACTTCGAACGGAACACGCGCCTCAGTAAGTGTCCTCTTGGCGCGGACGATCCGCTGCGCGACCGTCGGCTCCGGCACCAGAAACGCCCGCGCGATTTCCTGCGTGGTCAAGCCGCCGAGCAAACGCAGCGTGAGCGAGACGCGTCCCTCCGTCGACAGCACCGGATGGCAGGACACAAATACAAGTCGCAGCAGATCGTCTTCAATATCGTCGTCCAAATTCGCGGTGTCGAAATTCGCCATGGCCAAGTCCTGCTGCGACTTCAGCTCACGCCCCAGCTCTTCATGCTTACGTTCGAGAAGTTTGTTCCGGCGAAAATGATCGATGGCGCGATGCTTTGCGGTGGTCATCAGCCATGCGCCGGGATTATCGGGCACGCCCGTCTCCGGCCACTTTTCAAGCGCGACCACTAACGCGTCCTGCGCCAGCTCTTCGGCCACACCAACATCCCGTACGATGCGAGCAAGCCCGGCAATAAGCCTGGCTGACTCGATTCTCCACACAGCATCGATAGCGCGATGGGTATCAGCGATAGACACGGCGGCCTTTGCGACGACGCCAAGTCAGCCTAAGCAACCGGCCCCGCGAGTGCAAGCGCCACTGTGTGGGCTCTTGGGTGCCGCACCCTTTGCGGTTTTCAAAAGGGTGCGGGTTTAGAGCAAACTTCAACCGCAATCTTGGCAACTTGAGGATCTCGAGAGCCCGACAGCCCTTAGGACTTAGCGGTGCACGTCCCCTGCGGCGCTTCGTATACTTGCCGGAGTTCGCATTCGCCTGCACCCGCGACGCCGAGGAATTTCTTCGTTAGTTCGATAGCTTCGGCCTTCGAATTCGTCTGAAGAATAGCGAAACCCCCGACCACTTCCTTGGACTCGGTGAAGGGCCCGTCGGTGACGCTGATCTTGCCGTTGTCCAGCCGAACGCGCGCGCCCAGCGCACTGGGCAGGCAGCCTTCCGTTCCAACCAGCCAACCCGCCTTCATTCCTTCCTCGATCAGCTTACCCATTTCGGCCATCTCTTCCTGGGAAGGGGGAACGCTTCGTTCCGCAGTCTTGTAAACGCTCAGAAATTTCATGACGATCTCCTTGTAAGGTTTTGTGCCGACGTTGAATTGCCGGAGCTGCGCAAGGCGCGAAAATTGCCTCTATGTTGCACGACGAATGAAGCCCCGCGGTATCGACACAAGAAATGTCTCATGTTTTTCCGCAACCGACAGTGAGCCGTCTAATGTGTGCTTCAGGAAAATGTGAAAGACGATACAGACCACGATGTTGGCGCGCAACTCCAGTCGCCATTCCGATCCCTCGCCGATGTCCGTAGAGGGCTGCGAGCCCGCCGCGATCTCGCGGTCGAGCAGTTCATCCCACAGATGCCAGAACAATGGCCCGGCGGCTTTGCACGCGGCCCCCGAGACTCGATCCGGGATTTCGACGGCTTTCCGCAGCAACGGCGCGAATGCGGCGGAAACAACTAACAGTGCGGGAATTAGTGCTTTTTTCATCGATCTGCCCTCCTTACTGTGAGAATACCGCCGTCGCAACCCGAGGCGTGCGGCCTCTATTTCTTTTTCTCCAGCTCCAGGGCCTGGGCTTCCCTCCGGCTACCGCCGGCTGAATCCTGTCTCTACTCTAATGTCGAACGACACACGTCCAAATCGACACGCTCCTGCAATTTCTTTTTATCGCGGCTCCCGTCGTTCGTGTAACGCCTTGGAAACCAACAGTTTGCTAAACATCGCATCCCGCGTGACCTTGGGTCTGTCGACCAAGCCCGGCTCAGGGAAATAAAAGGCGCGCAGCTCGGCCGTCCCCCTGTCAAAGCGCAACAAAAAGGTTGCCTTTATCATCTGCGCCAGCTAATATGCAACCTAGAGGTTGCGTAACAATGAACGATCGAATCGAGAAGCGCATTGAACTCAAGGCCCCCGTTTCGCGCGTCTGGCGGGCTCTCACCGATCATCGCGAATTCGGCGAATGGTTTGGCGTCAAACTCGATGGCCCCTTCGTGCCTGGCCAGGTCTCGCGTGGCCAGATCACTCACCCCGGGTACGAGCACGTCAAATGGGAGGCCGTCGTGCAGAAGATGGAGCCCGAGCGCCTGTTTTCCTTTACTGGTCACCCCTATGCTGTCGATCCGAAAATAGACTATTCGAAGGAAACGCCCACGCTCATCGAATTCCGGCTGGAGAAAACCGCTACCGGCACGCTGCTCGTGCTCACGGAGTCCGGTTTCGATAAAATCCCCAGCCATCGCCGTCTCGAAGCATTCCGCATGAATGATGGTGGCTGGACCCAGCAAATGAAGAACATCGAGAGCTATGTCGCGAAAAAGCCATAGTCGCGTGACCGCCACGCAGGAGGCTCATGCGCCCGTCTTTGCGGCGCTCGGTGACAAGACGCGGCTGTCGCTGCTCGCAAAACTCTGCAGCGGCCAGCCGCGCTCGATCTCTCAACTAACGCATGGTTCCAGGCTCACCCGGCAGGCCATCACCAAACATCTGCGAGTCCTGGAGAGTGCAGGAATCGTGCGCAGCATCCGCGCTGGCCGCGAGAGCCGCTTCGAGTTCGATCCCGAGCCTCTGGAAGAAATGAAGAGATACCTCGAGCTCGTCTCCGAGCAGTGGGATCAAGCACTGTCACGGCTAAAATCGTTCGTCGAACGCTAGCGCACTAGCTTGAGACAAGCTCCGGTGGGTGTAATTCCCGCTCGCAACACGTCCGGCTTCTCTGCCGTGAATACGGCTCGTTCATCCTTGACACCCCTCGCCGCACGTTCGTTCTTTTTCGGCTATCATAGTGTTGCGAACTCCGCGAAAGGACCGCCAGAATGGCCATCTCCGCAGGCAATTCCTTCAAGACGCGCGACACTTTGAATGTCGGCGCGCAAGCCTTCTTGATTCACCGCCTCGAATTCCTCGAAAAGCAGGGCGTCAGCACGCTCGCCAAACTTCCCTTCTCTCTCCGCGTTCTGCTGGAAAATCTCCTTCGTTTTGAAGATGGCCGCACCGTTCACCCCGAAGACATTCGCGCCCTCGCCGCATGGACTCCCAAAGCCGCGCAAAAAGAAATCGCGTTCATGCCCGCTCGCGTCCTACTCCAGGATTTCACCGGCGTGCCCGCCGTCGTCGACTTTGCCACCATGCGTGAAGCGATGAAGCGCATGGGCGGCAATCCCAAACGCATCAATCCGCTCTTCCCCGCCGAGCTGGTCATCGACCATTCCGTTCAGGTCGACAGCTTCGGCAGCGCCAGCGCCTTCGGCTTGAACGCCGAGCTCGAATTTCAGCGCAATGTCGAGCGTTACGCTTTCCTGCGCTGGGGCCAGACCGCCTTCCAAAATTTCAAAGTCGTTCCGCCCGACACTGGCATCTGCCACCAGGTTAATCTCGAATATCTGGCCCGCGTCGTCTGCGCCATGCCCAGCGGCAACAAATTCGAGGCCTATCCCGACTCTGTAGTCGGCACCGATTCGCACACCACTATGGTCAACGCCCTCGGCGTCTTCGGCTGGGGCGTGGGTGGCATCGAAGCGGAGGCCGCCATGCTCGGCCAGCCCTCCTCGATGCTCATCCCCGAAGTCGTCGGCTTCCGCCTGCACGGCAAGCTCAGCGAAGGCGCCACGGCGACCGATCTGGTCCTCACCGTCACCGAAATGCTGCGCAAAAAAGGCGTCGTCGGCAAATTCGTCGAGTTCTACGGCACTGGCCTTTCCAGCTTGAGCGTTCCCGATCGCGCCACTATCGCCAACATGGCCCCGGAGTACGGCGCGACTATGGGCTTTTTTCCCGTCGATTCCGAGACGCTCGCCTATCTCCAATTCACCGGCCGCACTCACGAACAAATCGCGCTGGTCGAAGCCTACTGCAAAGAGCAGTTCCTGTTCCGCACCGATTCGACTCCCGAGCCTCTCTTCAACGACAAACTGGAACTCGACCTTTCGACAGTCGAGTCCACGGTCGCGGGACCAAAGCGCCCCCAGGATCGCGTCGCGCTGCGCAACGCAAAATCCTCGTTCACTAAAGTCGTCGAAGGCGCGCCCGACAAGCACGTCCAAGTTCGCAACAATGGCGATTCGTTCGACCTTTCCAGCGGCGCCGTCGTCATCGCCGCCATCACCAGTTGCACCAACACCTCGAATCCTTCACTGATGCTCGGCGCAGGCCTGCTCGCCAAAAAAGCCGTCGAACGCGGCCTCCAAATCAAGCCGTGGGTGAAAACCAGTCTCGCCCCTGGGTCGAAAGTCGTCACCGACTACCTAGCGAAATCCGGCCTGAACGTGTACCTCGACAAACTAAAATTCAATCTCGTCGGCTACGGCTGCACCACGTGCATCGGCAACAGCGGCCCGCTACCCGACGCCATCGGCGCGGCTATCAAAGACAACAATCTCGTCGCGGTCGCCGTCCTCAGCGGCAATCGCAATTTTGAAGGCCGGATCCATCCGCTCGTCCGCGCAAACTATCTGGCCTCGCCGCCGCTGGTTGTCGCCTACGCGCTCGCAGGCCGCATGGACCTTGATCTCACGACAGAATCTCTCGGCAACGGTTCCGACGGAAAACCCGTCTTCCTGAAAGACATTTGGCCTACACCGCAGGAAATCGAAACCACCGTCCGCGCCTCGGTCACGACCGATCAATATTTAAAGCAATACGGCGAAGTCTTCGAGGGCGACGCCCACTGGAAAGGCATGAAAGTCCCCGAAGGCGATCTCTACCAGTGGGATCCGAAATCGACGTACATCAAGCTGCCACCCTATTTCGAGAACATGCCGAAGACACCGCCCCCCCTAGCCGACATTCACGATGCCCGCGTCCTCGCCGTCCTCGGCGACAGCGTCACCACCGATCACATCTCTCCCGCGGGCTCGATCCCAGTCGATTCGCCAGCCGGAAAATATCTCGTCGCCAACGGCGTCAAGCCGCATGAATTCAATTCCTACGGCGCCCGCCGCGGCAATCACGAAGTCATGGTCCGCGGCACCTTCGCGAACATTCGCCTGCGCAATCAGCTCGCCCCCGGCACCGAAGGCGGTTGGACGCTCTTCCTCCCCGGCGGCGAAAAAATGTCCATCTACGACGCCGCGGTGAAATATCGCGAAGCGGGCGTCCCGCTCGTCGTCATCGCCGGAAAAGAATACGGCTCCGGCTCCTCGCGCGACTGGGCCGCCAAAGGCACGCGCCTGCTGGGCGCCCGCGCCGTCATTGCCGAAAGTTACGAACGCATCCACCGCAGCAACCTGATCGGCATGGGCGTCCTGCCGCTCGAATTCAAGCAGGGTGAAAACCGCGAGTCGCTCGGCCTAACGGGCCACGAAATTTTCTCGATCGAAGGTGTCTCGTCTCTAGCGCCACGAAAATCGATCGCCGTTCGCGCCAAATCCGACGACGGCAAAGAAAAACAATTTACCGCCAAAGCCCGCGTGGACACTCCCGAAGAAGTCTCCTACTACAAACACGGCGGCATCCTGCAATACGTCCTCCGCCAAATGCTCTAGCCCTGGTTCGGCTTGCCGCGAGTGGTGAAGTATTCCCCGACGCACTGGTAGCGCCGGCTTGCCCTGAGCATCGAAGGGCATCTTTGTCGGCTCTTCGCCCCTGCTAAAGCGCGACAATCACTGCGTGAGGCAACCTCGCAAATTTCACCCACCCTCTCCGCGAACTCTGTGCGGTTCCTCTGTGACCTCTGTGTTAAATCCTTTTCCCTCTGTTTTTCAGAATCCCGTGCGCCGTTCTCCGTCAACCGTAAGGCCGTCTTTGCCTTCTGCGCCGTCTCTGCGAACTCTGCGTCTCTCTGGTAAATCTTCTTTCGCCTCAAGCCGCTGCAGTCGTCTTCACCGCGCGAAAGTGACTCCTGACGTAAAGCAGCAACCCGACCCCAAGCGCGATCGACACCAGCGAGGCCGCCTGCGCATTGCTCATCCCAAAAAATGACCGGGGGTTGATGCGAATAAACTCGATCAGAAACCGCGCAATTCCCGTCAGAATCAGATACCAGCAGAAAATCACGCCCTGGGCCCCCTTGGTCAGAGGCTCGCGCAAATATTTCGTCCCCATGCGCCACAGCACCCATGCGATCACCAGCCAGATGAAAAATTCGTAAAGCGGAGTCGGATGCACTCGCTGCGTGGTAGGCACAACTCCGTTCGGAAAACTCATCCCCCAAGGAAGTGAAGTCGGCATCCCATAGTCGCCGTCGCCCGAAAGCAAACACCCAATGCGCCCGATGGCGTAACCCACGCAAGCCGCTGGCGAACAAATATCCATGAATTCCAATACCGGAATTTTCAAACGCCGCGCCAAGAACAGCAGCGCCACAAATCCCCCAAGAAATCCCCCAAACCAGGCAAACCCAAACCGGCTGAAGATCTGCGGCCAAGGATCGGCAAAAAACTCGCTCGGGCTTTCCAGCACGTGATAAAGCCGCGCCCCCGCCAGCCCCACGATCCCCGCAATCCCAATAACCAGAAACCCCTCGTCGCGCTTCCCCGCATACCCCTTGATCTTTTCAAGCAACCCCCGCCGCCGGTCGAAGTCAGCCTGGAGCACGTAAGCCGACACAAACAGCGCCGTAGCCACCATGAGTCCAAACGTCGGAATCGCCAGCGGCCCTAAGTGGAGGAAAGGAATCATGAGCGGTCGAAGGAAAGAGTATACATGGCCGGGCGGGCAGAAAAGACGGCCGACCAACTCGGCTGCTGGGTCAGTCTCCGGTACGGGTAATCGGAAACTGACCCACTACCCTCAAGTGACCTTTTAGGACTGCGCTAGCAACAAGATCAGACAGCGCTTTGCTGATTGCTGACCGAGTCGAGAGGCAGAGCACCTGGCGAGCGGAGAGTTCGAATATCCCGCATGGGTGGTTGGCCGAAGAGACGGCTGTATTCGCGGTTGAATTGGCTGGAGCTTTCGTATCCGACTTCAAAAGCGGCACTTGCGGCGTCCAGACCGTCGATGAGCATGCGTCCCCGGGCGGCCTGCAAGCGAAGCTGCTTCTGATACTGGAGAGGACTCATGGCGGTCAGCGCCCGGAAGTGATGGTGCAGGGTGGACAGGCCCATGCCCGCGACTTGGGCGAGATCTTCCACGCGTAGCGGCTTCGCGTAGTTTGCCTTGATCCAGGCGATTGCTTTTGCGGTCCTGTGGCTCTGGTCTCCCAGCGTAGCGATGGCTCGAAGGCGAGCGCCCTCGGGCCCACGAAGGATTCTATAAATGATCTCGCGTTGAATCAGGCCGCTGAGAAAAGGAATGTCCTTTGGTGTGTTCAGCAGATCCACGAGCCGGCAGCATGCGCCGAGAAATTCCGGTGTGACTTCACCGGTTGCCATGGCGGGACTGTCAGCGGGAGTTTCGCACACGTGAATCTCTTCATGGCTTAGAAGTTCGCGAATCACGGGCATTTGGAGTTTCAGCGACATCGCGAGACAAGGCGCCTCTTCACTGGCCTCAACGATCTGGCTGACGATCGGCAAGTCGACGGCTGTCAGCAGGTAGCGGGATTCACCGTAGATGAAGGTTGTTCGGCCGAGGTCTACGCGCTTTCGGCCCTGGGCCATCACGGTCACGCCGGGTTCGTAAGTTGCGGAACAGGGAGCGGTCGGGGCGGTGCGACGGTGAAGCATCAAACCAGGAATATCCGTTGCCCGATTCTGTTCGGAGCCCATGAAGGAGGCAATCTTGCGAGCGAGCTCCTTGCGCAATTCCTGGACGCGATCTGGGGCCTGGGCAGCACTTTTATTGGCGTTTCTCATTGTTTTGGTTTCCTGTACCTTGCCCTAAGATAGCCGCTCGGCTCCGGATATACCAACAATTTTTGCATAGTGAGAGGAATAGGCAATAAATCGGAAGGATCGGGCTACCGCTTTGACTGCGTATGGTCCTAATCTCGGGGTGAGAGAAATGGTTCGGAGGGAGAAACAATGAAGAAACGCAAACTTGGAAATAGCGGACTGGAAGTTTCGGCTCTGGGGTTCGGCTGCATGAGTATCAGCGCCAACTACGGACCCGCAGCAGAGATAAAGCAAGGCATTGAGGTCATCCGCGCAGCGTATAACAAAGGCGTCACGTTTTTTGATACCGCCGAAGTTTACGGCCCCTATACAAATGAGGAGCTTGTCGGAGAAGCGCTCGCACCTTTCCGCGACAAGGTCGCTATCGCAACCAAGTTTGGTTTCAGGATTGATGGCTCCATAGGGCTCAATAGCCGACCAGCGCACATATATAAGGTGGTTGAGGAGTCGCTTAAGCGCCTTAGAACCGACCGCATCGATCTCTATTACCAGCACCGGGTCGATCCTGAAGTGCCAATCGAAGATGTGGCTGGTGCTGTTAAAGAACTCATCAAAGCCGGAAAGGTTTTGCACTTCGGCCTCTCTGAGGCCAGTGCACGAACGATCCGCCGAGCACATGCCGTTCAGCCGGTAACAGCAATTCAGAGTGAATACTCGCTTTGGACAAGGGACCCAGAACAAAACGGCGTACTTGAAACTTGTGAAGAATTAGGGATCGGCTTCGTGCCATGGGGCCCACTTGGAGAGGGCTATCTGACTGGGAAAATAGATGCTCGAACGCAGTTCGACCCGAAGTCGGACCTTCGATCTGAGTTCCCACGTTTTTCGCGAGGATCTTTGACAGCAAATGCTCCGGTGGTTGATTTGCTCAAGCAATTTGCGCAAGAAAAAAAGGCAACGCCCGCTCAAATCGCGCTGGCGTGGCTTTTGGCGCAGAAGCCATGGATTGTTCCAATCCCCGGTACTCGTAGAGAGGATCATCTGAACGAAAACTTAGGAGCAACCAATATTGAACTGACGCCAGCGGATCTTCGTGAGATTGAAGATGCCTTCTCTGGAGTCACTGTGCAAGGCGTCCGCTTGTCCGAAAAGCACATGCAGCAGATCGATCAATCACTATAGACACCGAGAAGCGTATTTGAGTCGAACGGAAACTCGATAGATACCGCTTACACGGCGTTTGATCCTAATCTTGGGGTGCGAGGAACGATTCGAAAGGAGAAACAATGGAAAAGCGCAAGCTTGGAAAAAGTAACCTGGAGGTTTCGGCTATTGGGCTCGGCTGCATGGGGATGAGCTTTGGCTATGGTCCG
>JBEKWY010000075.1:0-22688 GCA_049512575.1 Candidatus Acidiferrum sp. | reverse complement strand
CTTCAATCTGCCGCAGCAGCGCCACGATTTGCTCCGGCTTGTGTTTCTTCATCGGCATGTCCAGCTCTCCTTGCGAGTGATTTCTCTCACTCCCGCTGGACTAATTCAAGCCGGTCACGTCAACCCCCACTGGCCCCAGGCAGTGCGGGGTATGCGCAGGCCCTACTCCAAAATGCCGCTCAAACGAGTTCCATTAAGGCTGGCAAGCAGTTCGTGGTTAGCTTTGGGAATATGATGAGTGCGGAATTCTACGCAATCACTCAGAATCAGCACAAAGAACTTAAGCAGGCCAAGCCACTACTACTGGCCCGTTACTTCAATTTCATGCAAGGATATGAAAGGGGCGTGAGCAAAGCTGCAAATGTCATCTATGAGGAAATTACCGGGCAAACTTACACTCTCGCCTACGCCGATGGGTTTCGTGATGGGTATGCAATGGGCTATGCAGCGGGTTGGAAGGATGGCTATGCACAAGGAAACAAGGACGCGTGGAACCAGGCGAATGCGATTATCGCTGGCCTGCAAGCCCAAATAAGCAATCTGCAAAGTCAGCTGGACAACGCAAATAATAGTAACGGGGGGAGTTTCTGGGACAACGTCGGCGGCGTACTAAATGACGTAGGCACCGCGATCGGGATAATAGGTTCGTTCTTCTAGGGCTGACAATACCCGGGAGCATGTTAACCAGTCGCAGATCCGGCTAAAGGAGCCCGGGGACTAGGGGCATTGGCTCTAAAATGCCTAAAACCGGCACCGAGGCAGCACAGACAGCGAACACGAACCGGGTTCCCTGAGAACTAGCGGATCGGATTCGGTGGTCGAATGACGGTTCGGAGAACCGGCGATCTCCGGGCAAGTACAAAGCACGAAGCTGTGCTATCCGACTACCGGGCGAAAGCGGGCTTCGGCGCATCGTTGCATGACTTTCATGATCGGCTCCTGTGCTACGGGTCCACACCTTTCTCCGTTGTCGGACCCGAACTGCTCGCGGACATGGCGAAGCCTCTGACTGAGGTGGCCACCCGGTCAGTCTTGCAATTTCACCTGGTCCGACAACCGCTCGGTGCGTTGCTCTTGCCCCATGGTGATAGGGGCAGTCCGTCACAGACAACCCGGAACGCATTTAGAAAACCGTCCGGATGCCCACACTGTTGGGGCACGGTATGGAAACGAGCAAAACTCAAAGCTGCCCTGGCGTCTACAAACGTAAGACAGACCGGCGAACACAGCTGCGAAGGTTGCGGACGCATTGGACGGCGCGAGCATGAGCCTACGCTCTGCCTGATTTGCTTCCACGTCTAATGTGCTCACGGATGGAAAATCTCGCGCAGATACCACAAGACCTGCGCTAGTATTCTACTGAAACTAGAGGAGTTCCATGGGCAAACCCAAGACCAAGAAAAAGAAGAGCATTAGTCCCAAACAGAAAGCTCTGATGCTCTTGTTAGCGCGTGGTTCTGACAGAAAGACAGCAGCCCTCTTAGCGGGCTATTCTCCAAAGAACCCCGACCAATCCGCCTATCAAGCTCTAAAGCATCTCGGCAACTCCTTTCCGGAGCTCCTCGACAAACACGGCCTGACGGACTCCCACTTAATTGAGAAGTATCTAAAGCCTTTGTTGAAAGCACAGCGAACGAAGCATTTTGCGCACAATGGCAAGGTTAAGTCGGTTCGGCGTTACGCGGACAACGACACGCGAATTGCCGCGCTAGATATGACATTCCGCTTGAAGGGGAATTACGCTCCAGTGAAAACGCAGGAGGAAAAAAGGCAGGTCGCGAACATCATCATTGATATTCCGCGTTCTTCGCCCAAATCCAGCCTGTTCGTGATGGAGCCGAACATGGGACCGAGCGCGACCGGCGCGAATTCGACCTCGGTCCGCGTCTGCCCATGCAGGAGGCCAGCGACGGACTCAATTGCCTTTAGCTGATATGTCTGGTTGGCATCAAATTGAAGTCGTACTAACGCTCCCTGTCAGATCGTCCTCAAGGGAAGGGAAGCCAGTATATTCAATAGCTTGTGGAGCTTCGGATGTGGGTTCGATTCCCATCGCCCGCTCCAGAAATCCGCAAAATCTACGTTGATTCGGCTGCCCTTACTCACCTGGCATCCCTCGATTTGTGCTCAAAAGGAGCGGGTTTTGCGCCCATTTTGCGCCGAAGTTCGTACCGTCGAGGGGGCCGCCTGATGCGAGGCAAGACTGCAGACTTCGTCGAGGAACAGAAGGCTGTCGACTCGCCTGAGAACAGGCGATCCTCGGGCGAACTGAAACAGCTCAGGAATGGGGCTGATCCGAGCGTTGGAAAGGCTACCCAGTTCAAGCCTGGACAAAGCGGGAATCCAGGTGGCCGGCCGAAAAATGACGCCGCCAAAGAGATCGCTCAGGCGATTTTCGAGAATCACCCGGATGAGATCTACAAAGCCTTCCGCAAAGCTCTGCTCAAAAGCACTCCTGACGATTCACTGCATACGTGTAGGTGGCCGCCAGACCGTCCTGGTGCAGCACGTTCAGGTGTCGGGAGGGAGTAACGCGGTCGTAGCGGGCAATGTAAACGGCAGTCGGTCGAGGGACTGGGTGGGGGGTGCCTGATGACACGGGGGGGAGCCACCAAAAAGTGTAGAAACACCTCATGTTCGCCGATTCCCGCACCCGGATGGATCGGTGCTTAATGCTTGTGATCTGGGCTGAGTTCGCCGACATGGCAGCCAATGTAACAGACGCGTGGCACGAATCAAAAAGGTTCCGGCTCGCGTGGCGATGATGTAGTCCGTCAATCTCCGAAGACACCACCCCAGGGCGTCGCGGCCAATCGCAGGAACATCGCACGCAATTTGAGGATCTTGTCAAGACACTGAAGCGGCCATCGGTCTAAGAGGAGAAATGTCACCGAGTTGTCGCAGCAAGCCCAGAACGTCCCATCTAACGTGCGAATCGAGAATCTTCCCGTTTGTGATGTGGTGAATCGTGATTCCCTCCAACAATATCTTGCTGCCCGTCGCAGGAAGAGTTCCAGAAATAATCCAGGAGACAACAACCTTCGCTTTTTCGCTGATCATGTCTTCAATCGTGAAATGCAGGTCGGAGAAGCTTGTCGTGAACTCGACCACCCGCCGTTTGTACAACTCCGGACCTGTCTCTGAACCGGATGCGATGGGGTCGTTGAGTGCGTGGCTCGGGGAGATCAGCTCGTCCGCAACTTCAAGCCTACGTTTATTCCAAACCTCCTCGTAGAGGCGGCGAACGATGGCCTTATTATTCAGAAGTACTTGGGATTCTTCGCCTCCGGACGCGGTCGCACGACTAGGAACGTCCGGGCCTGCTACACGCCGAGCAAACACACTGAACATGCCTTGAGTAATCATCGGTAGCTCTGCAGCCGAGCAATCTTCGCGCGGTTAATCCGCCAGTTGAAGAACCAGGTCAACGCGTTAATCTGTCCCAAGAGTTTTTTCATTAGCCCACACCTATTTTCGCTGCACTGGAAGCACGATAGAGCCCACTAAGTCTCACGCTCTTGTGACTTGCCACTCGGAGTCGTCCACAGCGGCAACGATCTGGTGAGTTCGTGGATCGAAAACGAAGTACTCGCCAGGCATGAGTGAAGCTAATTGGCGCAGACGAAGACGCGCAGTCTCTAAATCCCCTGCCACGGCAAGCAAAATGGGCTTTCCGCGACGGTCCTTCCTGAGAACGTCAAATGAAGACAAGAACATGTTTATTTTCCAACTGTTCTGAGCGCCCTCTGAGGAGCGTAGGCGTGGTCCGGGCAATGTCCTGTTCCATTTGATGTTTTTCCCAGCAGCTTCCTTGCTGTCCTACGAAGGGTTCAGCATGGTACCGGTGATAGCTTGGGTCGCGGCCATTCGGCGCGGGGTCGTAAATCTTCTCCCGTACCCACCTTTGCCCGGAGACGATCGACGATCGACAGTAGGAGCACTGGTTCGCGCAGCAGACGATCATTTTCCCTCCTGTTCCCTAGATGCAAAGAGGCGACCCGCAGGCCGCCACGATGCGTGGATTGATGATCTAGTTTCCAGCCGAACTTCCCGAGGCAGACGTGCCGCGGTTTGATCTCGCTGCGGCTTCCAGGATTTCCGAATGGGAAACTGCAATCGTGAACACATGATCAGGTGTTTCGATCTTGCTGAGGAAGTGCTCGCCTCCAACTTCTTCGAAACTGACTTGGACTTTGTCGGCGGAGCTACTGTCGACCTTAGTCGTCGGAAGGACGACCGCGTTCGTACGATTCTCGAAGCTGCTGAGGATTAGGACGTCTGGGTCGGTATCGCTCAGACGCTTCACTGTATATTTGCCCGCCGGAAGTGTTTTGCCAGCGACCACAAACTCGTAGCGTACGTTGAGCACGATTTGGTCAATAGCCTGGCCCCTGGCGGCCATGCCCAAACCGGCGACGCCGATTAGGGCAATCAAAATACGTAAGCACTGCTTTCTCATTATTTTCTCCTTTGAATTTGTTTAGAGCGTTCATTGTCGATAACCACCGCTTCGAAGCTTTTATTCCGCAAGAGCGGCGCTTAGCACAATCATCCTCAAAACGTGTACAGATGATGAGACGCGTCTTGCGCCACGAAGTAACAGAATCGAACGTCAAGAATGTGTAACGTGTTCGTCACTTCATCTGGGGATTCCAGTTGCAGCGGAGAACGGACTTTTCGCTGCTCAGTGCTCTCGATCGCAATTACCCAGTTTTCCAGACACTTTCGCGTGTGTCCGTCCATTCAAGCATCTCTCTTGCTGCTTCAGCTTTGATACTTAGGCCGTAATCGTTCGATTTCCGGGATTGATGAATCAAAGGTGAAATAACGCCATTTCGTTACAAGACGGACAGGAGCAGGCATTCTGCACTCCGCATGGCATGAGATCGGCTGGGCACCAATACCACTATTCATTGAAAAGTCTCTGAAGCTGCTCAAGGGCCGAAGGCGCGGCGTCGGACATGGCGCAAAATTCCACCCCTCCCTTACGCCAATCGATCCATTGATAGCCCTGTTGTGAGCCGGAACGCGGAGCAGAGTCCTTCTCGTCTGTGGGCCAGACGAAAACGTTCACGAAATGCTTGCGGCGGGCGTAAACCAAAGCAGCGACGGAGCGGCCGTGAACGACGTCAATGCGCCCGCCCTGCAATGGAAATCCCTGATCGGTAAAATCCTGGACGGGCGGAGAAAAATCCAGTTTCCCGTCGAACCAAGGTTTTACCGTGTGTTGATCAGTAGAGACAACATCGGTGAGATGCCCGGGCTGCAGCGATCTCAGATGGGCATCGAGAATCTCCGCGGCAAGCACTGTTTCATAATTGCCGCCACGGTGAACCGGGATGACTCGCCAGCCGCTATAGCCAACCAGAAGACATGCCGCGGCGACTGCGATCCATCGCCAGGGTGTGCGAGCAGGAAAGACAACGACAGGGCGCGCAGAACTGAGACGAGCGAGAAGTTTCTTGCGAAATGGGGCAGGCGCTTTCTCATAGAGTTGCGCAATGTTGATGGACGAGCGCAAAGACTCCAGAGCCTCGAGTGCGTTGAAACAATCGAAACACTGTTCGAGATGGCTTTCGAATTCGGCGGCACCGAGGGCGTCCAGTTCGGTATCGAAGTAGCCATGAAGAACGGTGGTGCCACGGTTACAGCTCATCGATGGCCTCCTTGTTGGCAGGGTCAGCAAGCGTTAGCTGAAGCTGCCGGCGGGCACGGGAAACCCTGGACATGACTGTACCTACGGGAATGGAAGTAATGGTGGCAATCTCCTTGTAAGAACAGCCTTCCAGCTCGCGGAGCACGATCACTTCCCGATAGCGTGACGGCAAAGATTCGAGGGCGTGAGTAAGCCGCCCGCGACTATCCGCAGCGATAGCAAGCGATTCGGGAGTTGGGCCTGGGGTCCCGTGCAATTCTTCATCGAACTCAGCCATGTCATTCACGCGACGATTCTTCTCCAGCCAGGTGAAACAGGTGTTCCGCACGATCTGTAACAGCCAGGCACGCACGTCGCCGCCATGAAAACCATTGAAGAAACGATACGCGCGGAGCATCGCTTCTTGCGAGACGTCCTCGGCATCGGCGCCGTTGCGCAAGAGCCAGCGGGCGAGATTAAAAGCGGCGTCCAGATGCGGTAGAACGAGTGTCTCGAGCCGCACCTGATCTTGCGAGTCCAGCACGATCGAACCTTTTCCCACAAGGCTATTCATTTGTAGGGACCGCCGCGGAGGTGACTCTATTCCCGTCTCCTGCTCTTTATTTGATGGGAGAAGAAAAGAACACAGCGCCACTTTTGCGGGAATAAAAAGAGCAGGCCTGCGGTATACAAAGGCGAAACCCATGCACAAGCGGCGCGGGCACCCCCAAACCTCCCCCGCGCCGCCCTTCCTAGAGCGATGGACTCGAGCGCGCGGTTTGCAATGGGAAACAGGATGAATCACGGAGACTCATGGGCAGCGGGCAGGCGTTGGCTTACCTAAAGAAGTTCGGCTCAGTGACCGTGCTGGACGGGCACCTTCACCAGGCGATGCAAAAGGTTGAAGGAAACGTGACGTTTCATACGACGGCGTCAACATCATTTCCGCAACCTCGGCCTGACAAGGCCGATTCGCCGGGACCCATGAAGGTACCGGCAGAGCGGTTGAGGAGCGTGATGGGAATTACGGATGTGAATTACGTTCGGGGCCAGCATGCGCTGGCGGTAGTTGACTCAACGCTGGGATAAGCGAGAAAAGTTCCAGCGTAGGCCATGAAATCGACTCTGACGAAATCTAGGGAGGAAACAACGATGAAGAGGAGAAGTGTGTTGGTTGGAGGTTTGGCGGCGGCGGTGATCGTCGCGATGGTGCCGCTGTTGGCAGGATCACCGAACGTCACGGCGAATACTCAGCAGGCGGTGTCGGCCACCTCGGAAGTGAAGATCGATAATTTCAGCTTCGGGCCGGGGACGACCACGGTGGCTGTGGGAACAACAGTTACTTGGACCAACCGCGACGATATTCCCCATACGGTTGTCAGCACGGATGATCCGAAGGCGTTCAAGTCCAAGGTGATGGATACGGATGAAAAGTTCTCGTACACGTTCGCCAAACCAGGAACCTATCCCTACTTCTGTTCAATTCACCCGAAGATGACCGGCAAGATAGTGGTGCAGTGAGGGGACGATGAGCGCAAACCCCTTCGACATCAAGACGGCGATTCTCGCAAAGCACGCGCAACATGTGGTGCTGATTCATTTCCCGATTGCGCTTTGATCGCGGCTGTCGCGTTCGACTATCTCGCACAGTGGACGAAGAACCGGACGCTGGCAGCGGCGGCGTATTTCAATCTGCTGCTGGCGGCGGTCTCACGGTGCCAGTCGTGGCGACGGGTCTTGCGGCGTGGCAGTGGGCGCTTGAGGGTCAAAAGCTAGAAGGGATTCTGTTAATGCACCTAGTTCTGGGTTGCCTATCGAGTGTGCTGATCTGGCTCGTGTTTTGGATCCACTTGCGTGTGCGGCGCGATCCAAAGAAATCGTTGCCAAAATACCGCTTGCCGATCGAAGCGGTCGCGGTGTTGCTTGTGGGACTGACGGGTCATCTCGGTGGGTTTCTCAGCGGCGTAAACGGCTAGACGCGGGGAGTTCAGGTGAGGACTCCTTCCAGTGTCTGCATGAAGCGGACAGAGATGAACGAAAGATAGAGGAGACGAGTTATGAAGCTATTTTGTGGAGTGATGGCCCTGGCTTGCGGGTCAGTGGCTCTGGCAGGTAATAATGTGCCTTATCCGAAAGAAAACGTAGCGGAGTTTGTGGTCGAGAAGCTGGATGTCACAACGCTTCCCTCCACAATTCGGCCGAAGCCAGAGAAGCGAAAGAAGACTTTCGGTGATTACAGCTATGTGACACGGCGACTGGACGAGAAGGAAGCTCTCGTCGAGGCAACACCCGGAGGGCCGCAAATTAACATTAGGATCCTCGAACTAGAAACGTCCGGAATTTACGTGTGCGTTGGAGGTCCGGCGAAGAATGTGAGCGGCGGCCAAATCCAGCGAGTGTTCCTGCTGAAGATGAAAAATGCGAGCGGGCTCCTGAAGGGCAACGAGTCCTCGAAGGAATTCGACGGCTGTCCAGTGATCGGCGTCGACCCTGCTGCCGTAACCGACTCGTACGGCGATTGATGAGACGTTCCTCCCTAGACCCCGCGGATCAAACTCCCAGCCGGTGCTGTCGCCGCAGTGGGAGTCGGTCCGGCGGGGTTCCTCAGGGACATCAGTGGACAGGGACAGTGGTTTCTGCCGAATCGCCCAACGATCGTAGTCGCAGTGGGGAGTAAGGTTCCTACCTGGGAATCAGAAACGCGGGAGCGGGAGCGAGGCTGGAGATCATCCTTTGAACGAAGGTTTCCTGAGAACAGCGGCTCCCTTCTACGCCGACGTAACTCTGCTCCTTGAGATTGCCATGGGAGTGGGGTTGCTCACCGGTGCCCTGCTCGCGCGCTTCGGGCGTTTTCGAGCGCATGCCTGGTGCCAGTCGGTGATCGTGCTTCTCAACCTTGCCGTGATTGTGCTCACGATGATTCCTTCGTTTCGTGTTCACGTAAGCCCAAAGATCCCGCTCAAACTTGGCAAAGCTTACTACGCCCTGGCGACCGCACACGCGACGCTCGGAAGCGTAACTGAAATCGCCGGATTGTACATTCTCCTGGCCGCGGGCACGACCATTTTGCCGGAGAAATTCCGCATTACTCAGTACAAGGCCTGGATGCGAACTGTACTTGTGCTCTGGTGGCTCGTGCTTTTGTTGGGATTGGCAACCTACGCCCGCTGGTACGTCCCGCATTTGTTTCGGAAATGAACTCATGGGCTCTTGAGGGAGAGGAGGATTTCCCTTTTTGTGACGATAGGCGGAATAAAGCTTCGGGAATTTAAAGGCTCTCCTTGTTGTGACGAACGTTGGAATAAATCGTTGGGAATTTGGTCTACATAGCTGAAGCGTAATGCGGGGAAGAGGAGCCAAGTAAGTTTTTAGCGAAGGGAGAAATCCATGGTCAAGTATTGCGAACTGACTTTAGTGGACCGGCAAAGAATCGCCAGAGATACGATGGCCTTCTGGTTCGAAGCAAATGGCGCCAGCTTCGAATTCCGAGCTGGGCAGCATGCCGACTTTGTCTTCACGCGCCAGTGCATGGGAAGTGAAAGCGACAATTCCCGGACCTTCTCCCTCGCAAGCTCTCCTCATGAAAACAAGCCAGTCATGATCGCGATGCGCATGCGTAAGACTGACTTTAAGAGCGGGTTGAACGCTGCCGCTCGTGGCACGAAATTCATCGTGAGCCGCCCCCGGGGATCGTTCACGCTGCATAAAGATATCACCAGGCCTGCGGTATTTCTCGCGGGCGGTATCGGGATTACGCCGATTCGCAGCATCCTTCAACAGGCCGCTCAGGAACATCTGCCACACAAACTGTATTTGTTTTATTCAAACCGGGAAGCGGAGGACGCAGCTTTTCTCGAAGAATTTGAAAGCATGACCGCAAAGAACCCCAGTTTCACCCTCATTCCAACGATCACTGGGTATAGAACCCTTGCTTGGCCCTATGAAAAAGGTCACATCAATCGTGAAATGCTCACGCGTTATCTACCCGGGCTCAAAGGACCTGTCTATTACATCGCTGGCCCGTCGGGAATGGTCACTGCGATGAGCGAGCTGCTCAATTCTTCGGGCGTAAGCGATGACGATATCAAGACTGAAGAATTTGGGGATTATAAGCTGTATCCAGAACCGGCGCACAGTGATCAAGGAACGGGCAACAATCGCTCCGATTCAGCACTTTGAACGGTCAGTACGATGGAGACCCTGTGAACAGTAGTGTGGTTGCGACTCGCGTCTCCTTTGTTCCGTTAATTTCCCTTCTGCTGTTTGGCATCGTGATCTGGAATTTCTCCGCGCTCGCGGTCGCCCAATCCGCCGTCCCCGACGACGTGAAGCACGACACACCGGGCCGGGTTATTAAGCAGGGCCAATCCCTTCATGTCGATGTGGACCTGGCGCTTGTCAACGTTACCGTCATCGACCCTCATGACCGCCTGGTTACAGGCCTTGAGCTCGATAACTTCCGTGTCTTCGAAAACAACGTCGAGCAGGAGATCCAGTATTTCTCTTCCGAAGACGTCCCCATTTCCATCGGCGTTATCTTCGATCTCAGCGGCAGCATGGTCAACAAAGTCGGCGAGGCCAAGGAAGCCGCCGCGCAGTTTTTCAAGACGGCCAATCCGCAAGACGAGTTCTTTCTCGTCAGTTTTAACGAACGCGCAGAGCTTGTGAGCACCTTCACCAACACCGTCGAAGATCTGCAGAGTCACATCCTCTCTTTATCTGCGAAAGGTCGCACTGCACTCTTCGATGGGGTATATCTGGGCCTCAGCGAGATGAGGACCGCGCGAAACGCCAAACGGGCCTTGCTCATCATTTCCGACGGGGGAGATAACCATAGTCGGTACAATGAGAACGATATCAAGCGGCTGGTGCGAGAGGCAGATACCCAGCTGTATTCGGTTGGCATCTTTGACTCATTGGATTACCGCAGCCGAACACCTGAGGAACTCAACGGGCCCTCTCTGCTCAGTGAGGTGACGGAACTGACCGGCGGCCGCGCTTTCGACGCAGAGAATGTGAACCAACTGCCGGACATCGTCGCAAAGATTGGCGCAGAGTTGCGCAACCAATACATTCTGGGATACCGCCCGAGCAATAAGTCACACGACGCGCGCTGGCGCAAGATCAAGGTCAAGCTGCGGCCCCCCAAGGGACTTCCACCTCTCAGCGTCTACGCAAAAACCGGCTACTACGCGCCGAGCCTCTAGATTGCCCAGGCTGCAAGTGCTTCAGAGCTGGTCGATACCAGGTTCTGGATCGAGTGCTTTGCGCGCTCTGTTGGTGACCAGACCGATGCCCCGCGAGTTGAGATATTCTTCTTTGCGTTTCCGATCAAACTTCTCTGGTTCAATGCGGGAGGCCGATTCGGTCGACAAGGTCCTGAAAGCGCGGGTCCGTGCGGAGAGGATCGAAGCCCGGCCGTATCAGGACGCCCGGGTTAAATCGCTCTTCGTAGCCTTTTCGCAGCCAATTCATGGCTTGATCTGTATCCCCGAGAGCGACATAGACCACGGCAATCTCTGAAGCCTGCGAATAGCTAGGATTCGAGCGCTTCTTTAGATCCCTCAGTAGCTCTTCCGCTTTGCTCCTTTTCCCGGACGCGGCGTAGGCGCGAGCAAGATTAGCCATGCAGTTCGAGCTTCCCCCAGAAAGCTGCACTGCTTTCTGTAGCTCTGCAATCGCCTCTTCGTACAGGCGTTCTTGGAGATAAGCCTGGCCCAGTTGATTATGTGCGAGGGCAAAATTCGGATCCATTTCAATCGCGTTGCGACTCTGAACGATGGATTCGTCATAGGAACGCGCAAGCACAAGAAGCTCTGCCAGATCAGCGTCAATAATCAGTGATAGCGGATCGAGGTTTTGCGCTTTTTTCATTTCCGCGATAGCTTCGTCATACTGACGCAATAGCGCCAAATGCCAAGCATACCAATGGTGCGCTGTTGCGTAGCCTGGGTTTAGCTCAATGGCGCGTCGGAATTCCTTGCCCCCAGACTCCAAATCCCAGTCGAAACCATCCAAGCAGAACGCCAGTGAGTTGTGAGCTTCGCCTAGTGTGCCGTCCAATTTCAGAGCTTTGACCGCTGCCGCCTTCGCTCTGGGAAGTGCCTCCTTGGTGGTCATCACGCCGTATTGCCAGTCTCCCAGCAATGCATACGTGTCGGCCAAACCCGAATAGGCTTGAGCGTACTTCGGGTCTTCTTCAATCGCCTGATTAAAATATGCCAAGGCCGCCCGCAAACCATCGGCCGTCCGCCTGTTCCAAAAAAACCGTCCTTTTAAGTAAGATTGGTATGCTTCTGGGTCAACAACCTTCGCTGTTTTCAGCGCAGCTTGTTCTTGTGGGTTCAGATTAATCCTAATCTGGTCTGCAATGGCACTCGCCACCTGGTTCTGAAGCGCCAAGGTATTCCGTAATTCGCCCTCATAGCTCCGGGACCACAAGTGTTTGTCCGCAGCCGCTTCGATCAACTGCGCTGTGATGCGGACTTGGTCGCCGGAACGCAGCACCGTCCCTTCTACGACTGCGTCTACATTAAGCTCACGAGCGATCTGGGGCAGAGGTTTGTGCGCGTGCTTGTAACCCATTACCGAGGTGCGGGAAATCACCCGCAACGAACTGATCTGCCCCAGGTCCGAGATCAACTCGTCCGTCATGCCATCGGCGAAATAATCCTGAGAGGCATCGCTCGATAGGCTTTCCAATGGAAGAACGGCCAGTGAGCGGATGACAAGCGTAGGATGTTTCCACGAATAAACCTTCCAGGCGGCCACGGATGCTGCCATAACGACCAGCATTAGGGTTAAAGACTT
The DNA here is from genome assembly GCA_049512575.1 of Candidatus Acidiferrum sp. Taxonomy (GTDB): domain Bacteria; phylum Acidobacteriota; class Terriglobia; order Acidiferrales; family UBA7541; genus Acidiferrum. Next base: position 10,243 of record JBEKWY010000075.1, on the reverse strand, counting down.
CCACATCCATGAAAGCGGACGGTGTTTAGATGTTGTTTCCTTAGGGGGGAAATCCGGGAAAAGAAGTGATTCTGCAGGCGGACCGGACTCGCTTGTAAGGTCCCGTCTCCGAGTAATGGGTGGAGAGGAGTCCTTGACTTCTGCAAGGAAGCGATAGCCGCGGCGAGAAACCGTTTCCACGAATCGAGGGCTCTCGGCGGAGTCGCCGAGAGCTTCGCGGATTTTGTTGATGGCTTTGTTGAGCCCGTGGTCGAAATCCACGAAGGTATCTGCGGGCCATAGCTTCTTTTGCAGCTCCTCGCGAGTTACCACCTCGCCGGCACGCTCGACCAGCGTCGCTAAAACTCGAAATGGCTGCTCCTGGAGCCTGATCTTCAGCCCACGCTTTCGAAGTTCCCCCGCGCGGAGATCAAGCTCGAAGACGCTAAACCGCAGCTGACCGTCAACGCGATCATGTTCCAACATGGAGAAAGAACCTAGGTGGGCGCGAGTGTACCACCTGGCCGAGCTCGAAGGAAATCGACGGGGAGGAAATCAGCTAAGCCTAATTTCGACAGTAGTTTAGCAGGGGACCTATTTTTCCCCGATGGAGGATATCCCGTCCATTGCCAATTCTTCGAGGTGGACGCAATGTTCCGCACATGAGCCGGGGGCCAATAATTTCACCAGTAGTCGAAGGTCACCCTCGCCCGAAAACGACGGGCTACCGGACTGGCGTTTGCCCCTCGCACACTGGCACAACGCCAGGACATCTGGGGATGGCCAGCCGTTCCCTGGAGGGGGTGGATCATCGATGAAGCTAGACGTTCTCGCGGCAAATGTTGCCAAGGTCGGCCTCGCGGGCTTAGTCCTAGTCCTTCTCGATGCGTTCATTACTCAGGTCATCGCGGAGACAAACGCGCCTGTGAGTGAGTCAGTACTAGAAGTGACAGGCCGCGTGAAGGTGTCTCATGCCAGCACTGTTGACGACCCTGACGACGCAAGTGGGGTGGTGGTATGGCTAGTGCCCGCCCAGAACGGCCGCAAAGATCGAACGCCCATCGAGTTCCCTCACTACACTATAGTGCAGCGCAATAAGACGTTTGAACCCCGCCTGCTGGTAATACCTGCCAGGAGCATCGTCGATTTTCCGAACAACGATCCGTGGCTTCATAACGTATTCTCGATTTCCAGAAGCAGACAATTCGATTTAGGTCTCTACGAAGCCGGGGTACTGCGATCCGTGAGGTTTGACCGCCCAGGTATTTCCTATTTATTTTGCAGCATTCATCCGGAAATGATGGCCGTCGTCGTTACCGTAGACTCGACATACTTCGGAGTGTCAAACAAGGGCGGGCGCATTGCCATCGGCAACGTGCCCCCCGGGCAATACTCTCTTCACGTCTGGCGCGAGAATGCCACGCCACAAGCACTCGCGGCGATGCACCGCCTTGTCTTCGTCGGACACGATCACCAGAGTCTTCCAGCGATTTACGTACCCGTTTCCAGGTCGGAGGCAACGAACGTTAAGAATCGGATGTAGCGGTTGATGACCTTTTCGAGGCGCGAGATTGGAGGGGAGAATGACACACGAGGGCGGGCTCGGCAGTTTTGAGCAAGAGATCCTTCCGCATCTTGACGCGGCCTACAATCTTGCGCGATGGCTGACGCGAAACGAGCGGGACGCAGAGGACGCGGTCCAGGAAGCGTATTTGCGCGCCTTCCGTTTTTTTCCCGGCTTCCACGGCGGCAATGCGCGCGTTTGGCTCATGAAGATTGTCCGCAATGCGTGCTATACCTGGCTGAATGTAAATCGGCCATTGCAAGAGGCGACGGAATTTGACGAAGTCCATTTCCCTCCTGACTCTCGTGTTCTCAATCCAGAAGAGGTTACCGTCCGGAACGATAGCCGTATTCTTGTGCGAAAAGCGCTGGCAACGCTCCCGTCTAACTTTCGTGAGGTGCTCGTTCTTCGCGAGTTTGAGGGGATGTCCTACCGGGAGATTGCAGATATTACAGGAATGCCCGCCGGCACGGTGATGTCAAGTTTGTGGCGTGCGCGGGGCTGTCTGCGGGAGGCACTGACAACTCTTGGCAGTTGCAACGCGCCGCCTCCTGCACCCGAAATAACCTCTGCGACGCGTAGTTGACAAAGAAAGTTGCGAACTCCTCGCTTTGTTTGTAACGAAAGCTTCCAATCCAAATGACGATTGCGAGACACACTGTTTACCTTCGAGGCTGTTACTGCGGAGGAATAGTCAGCGTCTCATCAGGTGTAACACGTGTAAGAGTAACGGCGAAGGTCGTCGCGCACACACTGGGTCGAGCCTCTTAGTTAGCTACAAGGAAATTCTCACTGTCTGCGTTCCCGCTTCCTAAATACTTTTCTGGATGAGGGAATTATTCGGGAGGATCTCCGGTCTTACACATTGAAGACATTGAAATGTCTCGAAATCAAAAAATCGGATCGAAAGAGGAGATTTAAAATGACTTGGGCTCGATTGTTTAAAGCAGTTACGAAAGTATGCATGTTGGCTCTTGTACTGGGTGCATTGGCGACCAGCGGAAAGGCGCAGAGCATATACCACGGCAAGTTCACGTTGCCAGTCGAGACGCGCTGGGGAAGCGCCACGCTCCCGGCCGGCGATTACACGTTCACCGTATCATCGGTCAGCTCTCAATACAGACTGTACATCAAAGGGCAGAAAACCAACGCCATAATCCAAACCCTTACAGCCGAAAATGCCACTTCACAGCACGCGCAGTTAAACCTAGTGGATATCGCGGATGCGTATAGCGTTGAGACACTCGATGCTCCGGAGCTCGGACTAATCTTCACCTACTGGACGCCCGCACAAAAGCACATGGCATCCAAAGAGGCCCGTCAAAAGACCGCGCCCGCGACACAGACCAGTGAAAATAAAACGTCCGTGCCAGTGTACTCAGCGGGCCGCTGAGGACAACTCGTCATGCAAGCCACTGCAAACGCCAGGGAGAGAAGAATTGCGGGTCAACTCCTGACAGGCCGCGCAGTAGAGAAGCGGCACAGCTCAAACTCGGATGCGCGTCCCAGCACGTGCATCTCGAGCAAGGTTGCGCCGTCAAGCCCTTCTATCGCCGGCTATAAGCTCAACGAAGCGGAAGCCGTCCGGCGTGCACAGGGGGGCGATCAACTAATGTTTGAACATCTCTACCGGTTGCATAGCCGACGAGTGTATACGCTCTGTCTGCGCATAGCGGGGAACACGACCGAAGCAGAAGATCTGACGCAAGAAGTCTTCTTACTCTTGCTGCGAAAAATTCACACTTTTCGCGGCGACTCGGCCTTCTCAACCTGGCTGCACAGACTGACGGTGAATCTCGTCCTGATGCACCTGCGCAGGAAATCGTTACCTGTCGTCTCGATCGAGGCGAACCCTGACCCGGGACAGAACGCCGACCCGCCGGCCATCGATATAGGAGCGCCTGATTTGTTGCTGGAGGGATCGATTGACCGAATAAATCTCGAACGCTGCATCGAGCAGTTGCCGGCGGGCTACCGCACCATGTTTGTCCTGCACGATATCGAGGGATACGAACATAACGAAATTGCCGAAATATTAGGCCGTTCGATAGGTGCCTCGAAATCGCAGTTACACAAGGCGCGCCTGCGGCTGCGCGAACTGCTTCACGAATTCAAGCGGCAAAAGGCTCGCGATGAGCGCGTGGCAGCGATGAAGGTGGGACCGCGATCCTGCGTGGCTTTGGTCCTTTAGGACCCAATCAAACCGAAGGAAAAGAAGTGCGCGCAATTTATTGTCCCGCTTCGATAGTCGGTCGTAGTCAATAGGAGGCTTCTTGAACCGTCTTAAAAAAGGATTCCTGTGTTTAACATTGTTGGCGGGGTTAGCTCAGTTCTTCGAGCCGATTGGATCCAGTCAGGACACAACTGGACGCATTACCGGGACTATTTACGACCAGAGTGGAGCTGTCATAGCCGGTGCGCATATTACAGTGACGGATGTTGCCACTCAAATCTCGCGCAGCACAACGTCGGATTCGGCAGGTTTCTACCAAGTCCTTTTGTTGCCGATCGGCTATTACACGGTGTCAGTGGACCATCGGGGATTTAAATCCGTGACCACCGCCAAAAGCAAATTGGAGATCAACCAAACACTGAAAATCGATCTTAGAATGGAAATCGGCTCAACAACTGATACGGTGACGGTGGAGTCCAACGCCGGCACTGTCGAGACCGTCAATCCCACGCTGGGTGCGACAGTTTCGGATCGCGCCGTCCAGGACTTGCCCCTGAACGGACGTAATGCGCTAGATCTCGTGGCGTTGCAACCCGGGGTTCTTCCAGCCGACAATCCAGGCAATGGGCAGGGCAACCTGGGCACGACTTTGGCATTTAGCGTCGGCGGAGGACGCAGCGACTCGAACACGTTCGTTCTCGACGGCGGCCTCAATAACGATCTTTTGACCAACGGCGTCGTGTACAACCCTAATCCCGATTCGATTCAGGAATTCAAAGTTCTGACCAGCGACTTTACCGCTGAATATGGGCGCAACGCTGGTGGAATCATTACCGAGGTCACAAAATCGGGGACAAACGTATTTCATGGCAGCGCATATGATTTCATCCGCAATACAGCGTTAGATGCGAATAACTTTTTCAGTAACCTCGAGGGAGATCCTCGGCAAGTTCTTCATAGGAATCAATATGGCGGGACAGTAGGCGGGCCCATCAAGAAAGACAAGCTGTTCTTTTTTCTCGCTTACCAGAAGCAGCAGCAAAGCGAGCTTCAGGTCGGTCAGGTGGCCACCTTACCCACCCCCGCCGAGCTTCAGGGCAATTTCTCGGGTTCGCCGAATCAGGCAAGCGTTGCCAGTTTTCTGCAAGCCAATCCATTCTTTCAGTCCAACCCATCTCTCGCCGCGCAAGGAATCATCGACCCAGCGAAGATTGATCCCGTCGCACAGGCTTATATTAAAGCGGGTTTGATTCCTACTTCTCCTACCGGCTCCGAGGCCTTTCAGAATCCCCTTACTGACAACCCTGACGAATTGACCGGAAAGTTTGATTTTGAGGCGTCGCAGAAAGATCACTTTACTGTGACTTTGGGCCGCAATCTTGATCCCCAACTCGATCCTGGTCCAAGCAGTCCTGGCACCACGAACTCCATTCCGGGCTTTGGCTCGACCTCGACCTTTTACAACCGATTTTTTAACCTCGCCTACATCCACACGTTCTCGCCCAACGTTTTGAACGAATTTCGCGTGACCGGCCAGCGTAGCGACACGGTGCAAGCCGTGCCATCCTCCCAACAGCCGACATCCACCGCGTTGGGAATCAACATAAAATCAGATAATCCTACCGGCCCGACCCAATTGGAATTCCCGAACGCCGTAGTAGGGTTCAGCATTCAAGGTCCCTCGCGACTCACGGACAACACTTTCGCCTACTCCGACGTGTTTTCTTGGACCCGCGGAAAGCACACTTTCAAGTTCGGCGGTTCGTTTTCGGCCTATCAAGACAACCAGGTGTTCGATTTTGAAGTCAACGGCGTGTTCCAATTCGCCGGCCAAGATGGCAACGGCAATACCCTGGCCGCCGGAGACCCATTCGCCAATTTTCTCCTGGGCGTTCCTTCGGCCTACTTTCAATCTCCCGCAGCGCCCTCGAACATCCGCACCAAGGCAACTTATGTTTTTGCGCAGGACGAATGGCATGTCGCCAGCAACCTTACGCTAACCTATGGGCTTCGCTACGAATACAGCACACCCAAATCGGACACCGAAGGGCGCACTTATTCGGTAATTCCTGGTTCGCCGCAATCCACGGTTTTTCCGGGAGCGCCGCTGGGATTACTCTTTCCAGGCGACAAAGGCGCGCCCACGGGAGTCAATTTCCCCGACAAAACGAACTTCGCGCCGCGATTTGGTTTTGCATGGCAACCGTTCCATGACGGAAAGACCAGCATACGCGGTGGCTGGGGCATTTTTTACGATGTGCTAAAAGCCGAGGACAACTTTCAATTCAACGGCCAGGCACCATTCAACGCAACCGCCAATATTGGCATTAACGAACCGAATGTACCCACGGCAACCACCGCTGGGTATACATTCTTGAGTGATCCGTTTGGGTCGACAGGCACACCTGATCCTTTTGGCCAGCCTCTAAACCACAATGTAAATTTCCTGAATACGTTCGGGACCTTCACAAGCCTCAATACGGGCGCAACGATTGTTGACCCTAATCTCAAAACGCCATACACGTACCAATATAATTTGAGCATCGAACACCAGCTTTCTAACAAACTGATTGCGCGAGCCGCTTACGTCGGAAGTTCATCGCATGGACTGACAGCGCTGGTCGATATCAATCCTTTTGACCCGGCTACGCTGAACAGCGCAAGCCCACAGCGTTTCTTGAATGAAGTACCGGGCAATACCCTGCAAAATGACGCTACAGGATTCGGTGGAAGCTTTGGACAGGAAGATGAGTTTAAGAACGCGGCGAATGCAAATTACAACGCTTTGCAATTAAGTTTGACCCAACAATCAGCGGCTGTTCCGATTTTGGGCAACATGTACTACACACTGGGTTACACCTGGGCACATAGCATCGACGACGCCTCTGGCTTCCGCCAAGGTAGCAGTACGGTTCCTTTTTTCGATCCCAACCTCTTTCGGGCGTCATCGGATTTCGATGTCCGGCAATACCTCACCTTCTCCGGCGGCTGGGATCTGCCATTCACCCGCGGTCCGCAGCGGCTGGTAAAGGGTTGGAGCCTGTACCCGATCCTCACTTGGCGTACGGGGTTTCCGTTCACGGCAATCGACGGCCTGGGAACTTCTAATACTGCGCCCGGACCTTCAGGAGCCGGAGATGCGGGGCTGGTCAACGCAAATCTAACGGGGCCAATTCAATATCTCAACCCCAAGACGAATGGCTTGCAGTTTTTCAATCCGGCGTCGTTCAGCAACGTGGTTACTTCGGGATACGGTACCTCGCCACGTAATGTGTTGCGTGGTCCCGGCCGCACGAACCTGGATTTATCACTGGCAAAGACGACGCCACTCTATCGCGAACGAGTCACTCTCGAGCTCCGCGTCGATGCGTTCAACGTCCTCAACCACACGGAATTCAATAACCTCGACAACAATGCCCAGGACATTGGCACCACATTTGGCCAAGTTACCGGCGCTTATGACCCGCGCATCTTGCAACTGGGGGCTCACCTGCGGTTCTAAGCGGAACAGAGCCGCAAAAAAAGATCCGGAGTACTGCGGTCAGGAGCGACGCGTCGCACCATCGAAGCGACGCCAGTACATCCTTGTTCGCCTTCATCGGAATTTCGATTGTACTAGCGGAGGGTCCACCTCGAACGGGATCGTTTTCAGTCCGAACACCGTAAAATGCTCGCGGGAATTGCCATTGAAGGCGTGCGTCAACAGGTTCAACTGAACCCAATCGTGTTTACTCACAGCGATGAGGTGATTACGCGGCTCCAAGAAGTACTGCCGACCTGGAAAGAACCGCTCTACTTAGGCGATGACGAGCGTCGAAAGCTGGTTGAATCGGTGATGCTTTCGATCAAATCAGAAAATGGACAGCATCGCACTTATACGATTTTGGTTAAGAATTACTCACAGTGTGACGTAGAGATCAAATGCATTTCGTTGTGGAGCAAGGAGCAACGCATTAGTGAACCTGCCTTCCCGCCAGACAATGATCGTTGGTCGGCTCCAGCGGAGAGGGCAATTCCGACACAATTTCAGGCAGGTGAGGTCGTGGCATATCCTTTGTGGCAACTTGCTGGCACGCCGCCCCTAAACGTTTACGATACGGCTGTCGGCCCTCAAGCCGATTTGACGCTGAGGTTCGCGTCGTTCTTCAATGCGAAGTGTTGGGTATTGAGAAACAATTTGAGGAAACGAGAACCGTGTATGTGGGCTACGTGAATCGGCAGATCACTGGCGTGTGAAGCTACCTGTCTATTTTGCCTTCCTCGCTTGCGCTCGAACTTTCGCCCACCTTCTCTTGGCTGCCGCCGCGATCCGCGCTCTTCCCGCCGGAGACAGGACCCGCTTCTTCACTCTGGTCACTTCTTGATTGGCTGATTGCCCTAGAGCGTGTGCCGCCGCACGTATGCCGTCCAACTGGTGCTGAAGCTTGCCTAACCGCTTTTCAATCTGTCGTTCTTCCCGTTTGATCGCCGCCAGAATGTTCATTCGATCCTCCGCAGAGAAATGTATCTCAGGCCGGACTCGCGAGACTAGAAGTGGCCCTCAACGAACGTAACTGAGTTAGTTGTAAGCATCGTTGGTTCGTTTCGCACCAAATAGTCTGACGCCCCACCTGTAGAAAGGCCTGGCCGAAAAGATCAGCTGTATGAACAGGCAGACCCATCCAAAAACGAGAAAGAAACGCAATTGGGGGCGAAATGACGCCTGGCGCACAGACCAATAACTTGTGGCGAAGCTGATCGCGAACAAACCGGGAAGTATTAGGTGATGAAGTCGCAGCAAGAGCGGTTGGTCGCCATGAGAGTCAGTCGGGTTCCGCGTTCTTCCCCACGGCAGGATTTGTAGAAGAGCGAGATAGTCGATGACGTTCTTGTACGTGTCTATCGCGAATAGACTGCCAAAATCGGGCCCGAATATCGCTGAACCCGCCTCCCGTAGTTCCCGGTAGGCGGAGGCCGTCGCGTTGAGTGTGCCCACGACGGCGAGAGTCAGCACCATGATGACAAACGGGCTGATCTGCCAAACTGCATCCATTTTCAGTTCCAGCGACTCCATGTGAACGGTTGCGGTACCCATCACATACATCGCCCATACCAGGCAAATGTAGACGAGCAGGGCCGTGAGATAGATGCCCTGAGCACGGCTCACGGATTGGAGGTTCGCATTTGCCAGTTCAAACCGCAGTTTTGCACGATCATCGTCATTCAACATCATGCGGCGGATTCTAGCATGCGGACCTGATACGCAAGGCCGATCTGCCCTGCTATGATTCGCGCCGATGCCCGTCGATCCGCTACGTCGATTGCCCAAAGGCAAGGCTGCTTTTGTAGAGCCGATGGACTGCTTGCCAGAGCCAAAGTTGCCCGAAGGCTCGCAGTGGCTATGGGAGATCAATGTTGGGCCTACATCATTTATACGACCCGCAAAGAGGCGTAGTGCCGCAAGTGCGCCAGCCGATAGTACGGCGGGCGCTTCGCAGAATTCTACGGGCATCGCAATAATGGTTCGAGCCGACGCGTATCGGGCGCTAGGCAAGATATCGTAAGCAAACTAGAATGACATCCTCCTGGTTACGAGTTGACACACACTCAGTGACTTAGAAATGAGGTTCCATGAACAAATGGATTCGGCAGGCTCATCGGTGGCTGTCGATTGCCTTCACTGTGGTCGTGATCGTAAACGGCGTCGCCGTCGCCGAGGGTAAATACACCAACAAACTGGGTCTGTTGGCGGTGTTTGTCCTCGGCTTGGAATATCTCAGCGGTCTGTACTTGTTTGGGCTACCCTATGCCGTGAAGTGGCGCAGCGGCTCGCGTCAGGGTTAATCGGAAACTGGCCGCGTCGCGATTACATGAGAGATGGTTTTCTGTAGCTTCTCGAAATTCATCGGGTCTTTGTGTTGTTGGATGGTTCCGTTGTTGGCTACACCGACGTAAAGCACGCCGGGGAACCCTACGGGGCAGGAATTGGCGAAGGCCACGGCCGTTTCGGGCCAGCCGCGGGTGTCAGACGCAGTCTTCCTCTCGATGAAGTTGTTTTCTGTGTCCGTCGTCTTAGAGATCAAATCCTCATCTGAAATTGAGCCTCGTCAGAGGAATCTGTGGGTCACTGATACGGTCGAATGGTGCCGGGAAACTCGGCCCGCGTACCCGCTGCCGGATGGTGAGGGCTTCGGCTCTTTTCCTAGCCAGTTGCCTTTCGAGCCAGTTTGACTTCCCCGGTAAACGCTACGCCGTTTTGCAGGTTCTATCCTGCGGCCCTGTCAAGTTCTTCATTTCGCTGTAGCTTCTGTCTTCCGAGAGCCGTTGATTCGTGCAAGATGGACGACCCCCCAGGCCCACAGCGCTTCGAACACCGGCCCAAGCGTTTGCCCATGAGATGTCAATTCATATCGCACGCGCAGCCTTGGTCTTGGCGATGCTGATCGCTTGACGAGCCCATCTTCCTCAAGCTGCCGTAGCTGCTGACGGAGCACTTTGACCGTTACGCCTGGCATGGACCGCCTGAGTTCACCAAAGGCAACAGCACC
>JBEKWY010000074.1:0-22908 GCA_049512575.1 Candidatus Acidiferrum sp. | reverse complement strand
CGAGCTTTGTGGGCATCGGAACATAACTGCGAGACGCCCCGATGACACCTCCGATTACGCCACCGAGTTGGCCGCCCGGCACTCCACCGGGAACGCCCATCGCGCTACCGATGTCCGGCGGGAGGGGTTCCTCTTTGATGATGACGACCTTTTGGGGAATGATGGTCGGTGCGAGGAGTCTGCCTCCGGTTACAAGAGTCCGCCGGGGAGCTACAGCCTTGGCGACCGTTTGCGCCATCGGTGCAGGCGGAGGCGGCGGAGGCGGCGCGACAAGGAATGTTTGCGCAAACCCCTTCAAGTCAATGGTGTCGGTGAAATACAGCGACGGCAGGATGAGCGCAACCAGCACAAATGCGTGAAACACTACCGAGATAGTAATGTCCTGGATGCCGCGTTTCGGGCGCGTCGAACTCATTTCCAACAGGGTTTCGGAGAACAAGTTATTTCTGCGGATCGCTGCCGTGGCGGCAACTGCGGGGCTTGTGACACGCGGCAGCGCAGCGAGCGCAACTTCGATCCTGGCAAGGTTCGGTTGGGGCTTCAGTTTTTGTGTTGGGGTAACTAGGTTGGTGGCCATTTCCGTGACCTCGAATACTTCGGTTACAGTTTGGTTCCGCAGGCATTCATTTGCCGTGACACTGGTCACCCAAATTGGTGACCCACGTCACCCGAATTCGAGTTTTGTTATGATGATTCGCGGCCCGCGGAGGCGAAAAGGGTCCGGTGATCTTCCCGGCCTTCAAAGCCGGCGATTCGGCCCTTCGCGGGTCGAATGGTGGGTTCGACTCCCACACGCTTCCGCCAAAGTCTCATTGAGCCTACTGCTCCTTCATATGGCGGTTTTACGATGAAATGAACCCGCCACGAAATGACTTGCTGGTTGACGGGAAATGTCACTGACAGGACTCGGCCGAGACCGTGGCGGGTGATTCTCTTGCAGCCTCTTTATCGCATTGAGATTTGTTCGCTGATAGTGGCGCGTCGAACAGCGCGTCGAGCGCCCTTGCTACTCCCAACGGAAAACCTTTGCCGACAATGCGGTGCAAACGATGAATACGGCGGCCAGCGCCGCTACTTCGCTGACGTGCGCTGACCACGAGTCGCCGTTCCAGATTCCCTGGAGGAGAGGCACGGCGTAAGTTAGCGGCAGGACTTGTGCGACCGCGTGAAGCACTGGCGGCAGCGATGCAATGCTCACGAAGACTCCCGAGATACCGATCATCGGGTACAGAATGATGACGCCGATGGGCTGCGCGAAGCGCGCCGTGGGAACGATGCTAGCGATTAGAAAGCCGATCGACAGAATGCTCCAAGTGCTGAGCAGCAGCGCAATCGTGAACGAGAACAATGGAACGTGAACGCCGATCGGGTAGTAACGCTTGCCTGCCAGGACCATCAATGCCAAGGTGGCTGCGGTGAGTATCAGCTTGACGATCACGTGGGCGGTAAGGATCGTCTGGGGACGCAGTGGCGTGGCGCGGAGTCGCTTGAGGATGCCGCCCTCGCGGTAGATCGAGATAATCGTGACTAGTGACAGCACAGCGCTGACGGCGATCAGAATCGAGACGAGAACCGGCAAGCCCACACGGACATAACTCCCAGCGTCAAGTGCACTTGGTGCGACTCTGAGGCCAGGCACTCGACCCAACCCAAGGAAGATGAGAACTGGAAAAACGATCGTACCGAATGCGCCGAGCGGTTCGCGCAGGAAGATCTTGATCTCGATCCAAGTCAGTTTCCAGAGTCCACGCAGCATCATTCGTATGCCTACTCGCGAATTGAGTGACCCGTCAATTTGAGAAACACATCCTCAAGATTGGGAAGAATCGTGCGGAAATCCGTGACCCGGATCCGATTCTCCGAAAGGCACTGAATCACTTCGGTGACCAGGTCGTCGCTCCGGCCTCGAATGGTGAATCGCAAGTCCGTGCAGACCACGGCCTCAACTCCCGTGATGGCCCGAAAACGTTGTTCAGCGATCGGGCTGTCCGTCGCGAGAACAACAGTTCGCTCGGGGCAGTGCCGGGCGACGAGTCTCTCGGGCGTGTCGATGTCGATGATCCGTCCGTGCTCGATGATGGCTACCCGGTCGCACAACCGTTCGGCCTCCTCCATCAGATGAGTGGTCAAAAAGACGGTCTTGCCACGCTCGCGGATGCCGCGCACCAGATCCCAGATCGCTCGCCGCGACTGCGGGTCCAGCCCGGTGGTCAGTTCATCGAGGAACACCACCTCGGGATCGTTGATCAGAGCAAGGGCAATAAACAGCCGCTGCTTCTGGCCACCGGAGAGGTTCGTAAACCAGGCGTCGCGCTTGTCGTTGAGGCCCAGTTGCTCGAGCAAAAGCTTTCCGTCGGTTGCCTTCTTCTGGTAAAGGGAAGCCCAGAGATCTACAGCCTCCCACACTTTGATGCGCTTCTGGAGTTGTGCCTGCTGGAGCTGAACCCCGATTCTGTTTTGCAGCCTGTAGACGTTCCGAAAGGGATCGAGTCCCAGGACCGTGATAGCGCCTCGGTCAGGCGTGCGCAGACCCTCGATGCACTCCATAGTGGTGGTCTTTCCTGCGCCGTTGGGTCCAATTAGACCAAAGATCTCGCCTTCGTTTACTTCGAACGACACCTCGTCGACAGCCACCGTCGCGCCGTAGGTCTTGCGGACTCCTGAAACTTGAATGACTGGGCGCATGATGGTCTGCAAGAACTACTTATTCATCGAACTGGACCGAAAGTTTATATCATGGACTTGGGCTAAGCCCTGATTGGCCGGACCACCGTAAGTGTTTTCATTTTGTCCGGTAACGGTGACTCGCTTACGGCGATCCGGCAGACGCGGCACAGTAAGTCACATGCAGCGCATGGTCAGGTTTTGTTGCTGGATTGCAGAGTTATCACGACTTTTCCCCGAGCGTGCCCTGCTTCCAGATACCGGATAGCCTTCGGGACATCACTCAACGTGTAACGCTTGTCGATCACGGGCGTAATCTTTCCAAACTCCAGGAGCTCGCGAATGATGATCAGGTCGTCTTTGTTCGGTTTCGCCAGAACCATGACTAGTTTCTGGCTCACGAACCATGACAACAAGGGCGATATGATCCCGCGGGTCAAAGGGCCAATCATCCATCGACCGCTCGGGGCTCCGGCCCCAACGTATATCCCCTTGGGATTCAAAACGCGCCGGCAGGCCAGCAGCGAATGGTTACCAACCAAGTCGAAAATTAGGTCGTAACGTCGCCCGCTCCTGGTGAAATCTTCGTGGCTGTAGTCGATGACCCAATCCGCGCCGATGGATCGCACCATGTCCACGTTTCTCGCACTGCATACGCCGGTAACGTCTGCGCTGAAGGACTTGGCGATCTGCACCGCGAAGGTACCCACACCTCCCGCCGCACCGTTAATCAAGACTTTTTGCCCTGGCTGAAGATTTCCTTTGTCGCGAAAGCCCTGTAATGCGGTGAATGCCGCGACTGGTACGGAGGCCACTTGCTCAAAGGTCACGTTGTTGGGCTTCGTTACCAATGCCGAATCGGAAGTGCACGCATACTCGGCAAAGGCGCCACGGCACGTGCCAAAGACCTCGTCGCCTGGTCTGAGCCGGGTTACGTTCCTGCCGACTGCTTCAACCTGGCCGGCCACGTCGACGCCGAGTCGTGTGTCTTTTGGTTTGCGCAGCCCTGCCACTATGCGAACGAAGTACGGAGTACCTCTCATGAAGTGCCAGTCAAGTGGATTGACGGAAGCGGCGCGAACTTTTAACAAGACTTCGTTGTCCTTGGGAACGGGCTTCTCGACGTCCTTGATCTGGACAACGTCAGGGGCGCCGTAGCTGCTGTAGACGGCGGCCTTCATTTGCGAATCGATGCTCCTGTGTCCGCGCGCCATGGCGCGCCACTCAGCGGGACCACATGGGGTGGCATCGGAAACGCTCCTAGGTGGAGGCTGGCCCTATTGTGCGGTGTCGTCCGAGCGAGCGTAAGGTGTAGCCCCTCTTGAAGAGATATACGAAAACCGGGGCCGAAACTTTCACTCCTCTTGAAGACGAGGCTCGCACAAACGCTCTTGGGCCAGTCGGTGCAGACATGCGATTAATCGAGGAATCCAAGAGCGAGAAGAAATGTCTGCTATGACGCGGGACCCTGGCCGAGCCCGACCAGCTTCTGGAACTCTGGGTCGTCGTGCAGGCAATCAAGATCGGTGTCCTTAACTGCCCAATTCAGGTTGCTATACCCTGCCTCAACGGCCTTCTTGAATGTTTCGAGGGCCTCCCTCTTTTTTCCAAGGACCCCATAGGTACAGGCAGCGTTGTAGAGGGTATTGGGGTCGCCCGGACGCAAGGCCACGGCGGTTTGCAGGTGCCGGATGCTCTCCTCATCGTCGTGTCCGAAGCTGGCGAGGGTGGTAGCGAGCAAAATGCGAGCGCGCACGTCTTCGGGCACCAATTCCAGTTGTTGGCGAAGGACTTTGGCCATCCGGCTGCGAACTTGCTCGGATTCTTTGGCGCGCCCCAGGCGTTCCAGTGCCCGGCTAAAAGGGATATACGTGTTGTAATCGTCCCCATTGGCTTCCAAGGCGCGCTCGGTGAGCGCTGCAGCCTCTTCGTTTCGACCGGACGCGAAATAAGCGCGGCCGAGCATGTTCCATGAACCTTCACAGTCGGGCTTGCGTTCGATGGCGCGCCAGCTCAGCAGCGCGGCTTCATCGTATTTCTTTTGCGCATAGCAGATGCGCGCGCGCGCAACCAGAACCTCCGGCAGGTCAGGCGCAAGTGCGGTAGCCCGGTCGCAGGCAGCTAGTCCGCGTTCGATCCATTTAGGATTCTGCTCGCGAATCTCATAAACAAGACCGCACAGGTGGGCAATCCCCGCATGGGCAAGAGCAAAATTGGGATCCAGCTGGATGGCTTGTTCGAACATCTGCAAGCCATAGTCCAAATTCTCGCGGCGCGCGTAGCTCCTGCCACGCAGGTAAAAATCATAGGCTTGCGGGTTTTCCGTCGGTCTTCGCGCGATGGTTTTTTCCTCTTGCGGCGTGAGCGTAATGCGAAGGGCCTGGGCGATGCTCCGCGCGATTTCCTCTTGAATGGCGAAGACGTCTTCTAGTTGCCGGTCATAGCGCTCGGCCCAGATGGAATGTCTTGTGGAAACCTCCACCAGCTGTGCCGTGATGCGAACGCGACTGCCAGCGCGACGGATGGAACCTTCGAGGACGTAACCCGCGTCGAGCTGTTGGCCTACCTGAAGGGCGGTCACCGGCTTGTCGCGGAAGGCCAGCATCTCCGAACGGGGAAGGATTTCCAAACGGGCGATTTTCGAGAGCTCGGTGACGATATCTTCTGTGATCCCGTCGCGGAAGTATTCGTCCTCTTTCGCGCCACTCTGATTTTCAAAATAGAGCACGGCGACGGATTTTTGCTTGGCCTGAGCCGCTTGAGTCGCCGCGGCGGTGACACCTTTCTCCGTCGCCGGCCGGCGATTCGATTCGATATCGCGACTTAGCCGCTTCATGTCGGCGCGGAGTTCAGCAGCAGTCTGACATCGCAGGTCGGAGTCTTTCTCCAATGCTTTTGCGATGATGGTTTCCAGCGCTAGAGGTAGGTGAGAGTTCAACTCTTTTGCGGGAATCGGCGTGGAATGGAGAATTCCGTCGAAAATGACCGCAGCGGTAGTGCCGGGAAATGGAACGGAGCCGGTGGCCATCTGGTAGAGGACGACACCAAGGGAAAACAAATCCGAACGGGCATCCAACTCTGCGCCCCGCGCCTGTTCCGGGGACATGTAGGCGATCGTGCCCATTGAACTGCCTGGATTTGTCAGTTGCTCTTGATAGGCCATTTGAGTCAGCGCATTCGTTGACGTGCCGCTGACGGATTCGGCGGCCTGCAGCACAGTCGGCGATAGCTTCGCTAGACCAAAGTCCAGAATCTTGGCCTGACCGCGTTCCACGAGGAAAATATTCGCAGGCTTGATATCGCGGTGCACGATGCCCTTGGAGTGCGCCGCGTCGAGCCCGCTGGCGATCTGAATGCCGATCTCCAGGAGTTCGGATACTTCGATGGGTTTCCCGTCAATACGGTGCTTGAGAGTCTGGCCCTCGAGCAGTTCCATGGCGATGAATGGTCTGCCTTCGAATTCTCCAATATCGTAAATGGTGCAGATGTTCGCGTGATTCAGAGACGATGCGGCGCGCGCTTCGCGGCGGAATCGCTCGATCGCTTGAGGGTCTTGGGAAATGTCGTCGGGAAGAAACTTTAGCGCAACACTCCGGCCAAGGCGGGTGTCCCTGGCCTTGTAGACAACGCCCATTCCGCCGCCGCCCAGTTTTTCCTGGACGCTGTAGTGGGAGACCGAGCGGCCGGCAATGGAGGAAGTATCGATCATCGGGCCTGGAGTTTACCCCAGCGCTTCAATGCGGGCAAACTGATGCGACACGATTCGGCCAGGCGGCCTACACCGGGTGTGTCGGATTCTTGGGCAAATGCCGTACTAGCGCTCCAACTAATACGATTCGAGCGCGTCTAGGTTTCCGGTCGCACGGACGCATCCCAGGGCACTTGGTACAGCTTATGAGCACCGCGCAGCACAGTCTCGACGTGCGGACTCTCACTCAATCACGTGAAATGTGTACATTTTCCCGGAACTCGCCATATTCGAGGAGCTCGTTGCGCCCGGTGGTAGAAATCCAAATTCACCCGTTTTCACGTCATTTCCGAGCACGATCTCATACATGCGAGGCGCTATTTTCTTTCCTTCAAAATTGACCTCGTCGCGCTGAGCTCCTCCCGAGGAATGAATGACTCCGCCAGTCACGGATCTGAACTCGCGGGAGTTCCCGCTGTCGTGCAATCGGAGCAGTTGGTATTCCGTGATGGCGATGCCTTCCGGAACGTAAATCAAAAAATCCAGGGGCGTGTTCAGGCCATTCTTGCTGCTCTTCCCTTCGATATGTCCGTTCACATCACCTTTTACAATTCCCTGCGAAGCGAATCTCTTCAGCGCGCCACCGGTTTTCCAATTCACGACCTCCGGCAATATCTCAATCCACTTGTCGTCCTTGTTTTTGTAATAGACGCCAATTTCGTCGACAACCGGCACAACCGCAACCGGCGGAGGGGCAGCAGCTGGTGTTGAACCCCCCGAGTTCTTCTCGATCATCGCACCGATGAGTTTGTCGGATACGCCGTCTTTTTTCAGCTGGATGACGCTGTCGGTGTCTACGCGATACGCGCCCGGCTGGCTTTTGATCATCGCGACGATCGTATCGTCCGCAAGGCCAGCCTTCACCATTTTGGTGATGGACTCGTTGTTTAGCGCAGACTGGGCAAGGGCGGCGATTCCGCACGCCAAGATCACTACAACAAGACTCAAGCGCAGGCAGGTTTTCATTCGATACCTCCACGTCTCGCGAGGATTAAGTTGGAATTCCGATTTACACTTCCGGTTTGCGCATCGTACGCTTCTCTTGCTCCGGACACAATGAATTTGCCACGGGAACGGTCACTCGGCCGTGTTGCCGGATTACCTGACAAGCGACGTATCAGCGCTCAGCGCGTGCGATACCCGCGCTAACCAGGAATGAGCTAGCAAGCTGGTTGATTCGTTGTGGGAGTTGACATGGCATCCACGGCAATCGCAATAACCCACTCTCTACGATCCGCAGGTCTCGATTTAGTGTTGTTTGCGCGTGGGCAGCAGTTTTTCAGTGTATAATCCGCGACACTCGCTGCTAGGTAGGTGGCTCTTGACTGCTGTGCAAAGCTCCAATGTTTGGGTTCCGGTCTGTTGCGAGCGCGTGATGCGCTACAACATTTTCGTCCAACAGGACGGCGCCGCCTACGGTGCGCTATTCTGCTCCGTCTGCAGCAAGAACGTAACATTCGAGCTCGAACATCAAGCCGACTTGTCCGTTTACGGCGAAGGCTCCCGCGTTCTCAATATGCTGGGCGCTCCGAAGCCGCCGAACGTGCCGCGCCAGAAGCCGGCGGGGGATTCCGCGTCAAACGACCAAACCCTTTAATCAGATCGTCGCTCCCGAAACGCGGGCTCATCGATGATTGACCAGACCATCTCTCACTTCCGTGTCGTAGAGAAACTCGGCGCTGGTGGAATGGGTGTGGTCTACAAGGCCCTCGACACGCGTCTCGATCGCCCTGTCGCGCTGAAATTTCTGCCCGATAACATGGTGCAGGACTCGCAGGCTCTGGAACGTTTTCGCCGCGAAGCCCACGCCGCGTCCGCACTCAACCATCCCGGTATCTGCACCATTTACGACATTGGTGAACAGGATCACCGGCCGTTCATCGCCATGGAATTCATCGATGGCGAAACCCTCCGCCAACATATCCACGGGCAGCCACTTGCTTTCGAAGAGATCCTCGACATCGGGATTCAAATTGCCGATGCCCTCGACGTCGCCCACACCGAAGGCATCATCCACAGGGACATTAAACCCTCCAACGTCTTCGTCACGAAACGCGGGCAAGTCAAGCTCCTCGATTTTGGTTTGGCCAAGCTTGTTGCCAAAGATTTGCTGACTCTAAATCCCGAGGATTCCTCGTCCAAGGGAACTCAGGATTCCTTGTCCATCGTCGGCGTTATCAGCGGTACTCCGGCCTACATGTCGCCGGAGCAGGTTCGTGGGGATGATCTCGACGCGCGCACCGACATCTTCGCGTTAGGTCTGCTGCTCTATGAGATGGCCACCGGCCGCCAGGCATTCGGAGGTAAAACGGGCGGCGCGATCATCGAAGCCATTCTCACGCGGGTTCCGGCCTCGGTCCGATCGATCAATCCACAGATTCTGCCGCAGCTCGAAGAGATCATCAGCAAGTGCCTGAATAAAGATAGGAACCTCCGCTACACAGCGGCCGCCGCGGTGCGCTCGGATTTGCAGCAGCTGAAACGGGTCTCGGATTCGGGCTCGGTCACCGTGTCTGCTCTCGTGGCGCCGGTCACAACCGTCCATGGGCGACCCGCGTTTGGGAGGTTCGTCGCGCCTGGAGCGGCCGTGCTGATCGCCCTGCTGGTTGTAGCCGGCTGGCTTTACAGCTCACGTCGCGCTTCCGCATTGAGCCGGACCGACACGGTCGTGCTCGCGGACTTTATCAACAAAACCGGCGATCCCATTTTTGACGACACCCTCCGCCAGGGTCTTGCCGCGCAGCTCCAGCAATCCCCGTTCTTGAGCCTGCTTTCCGAGCAGCGTATCCAACAAACCTTGCGGCTCATGGGCCTGCCGCCCGACGGTAAACTTTCTCCGGCGATTGCCGGCGACCTCTGCCAGCGTGCCGGAAGCAAGGCGTATTTGACCGGCACCATTTCCAGTCTGGGCAGTCAATACGTCATCGGTGTCAGCGCCGTGAATTGCCAGACCGGCGATTACCTCGCTCAGGAACAAGTCACGGCTGCGGGGAAGGAAAACGTACTGAAGGCGCTCGGCGAAGCGTCCACCAAGCTCCGCGAAAAACTGGGAGAATCGCTCAAGACCGTCCAGAAACTCGATACTCCGATCGAGCAGGCGACCACCTCGTCTCTGGAAGCGCTGCAGGCGTACAGCCTTGGCCGGAAAACCATGCAGGGCCAGGCGGACTTCACTGCTGCCGTGCCGCTGTTCGAGCGCGCCATCCAGCTCGATCCGAATTTTGCGATGGCTTATGCTGCGCTCGGTACGTCGCGTCATAACCTCGGTGAAAAGATTCTGGCAGCGAAAAATACCGAGAAAGCCTACGAACTCCGCTCGCGCGTGAGTGAATGGGAGAAGTTTTACATCGAATCGCACTACCACGACTTCGTCACCGGCGACCTGGAGAAGGCCCGCCAGGCTTATGAACTCTGGGCTCAGATTTATCCTCGCGAGACGGTGCCGTCCACGAACCTCGGTGTCATCTATCAGACTCTCGGCCAACACGACAAAGCTCTCGCGGAATACCGCGCGGCTATGCAGCTCAGCCCCGGGGACAGCCTCGATTTCGGCAACCTCGTGCTTGCCTATCTACATCTCAATCGACTCGACGAATCCCGGGCCGCTGCCAACGAAGCCTTGACGAAGAATCTCGATTCGGCGGACCTGCGCGCCGCTCTCTATGAGGTTGCCTTCCTGAAAAAAGATCTTCCCGGCATGGCGGAGCAGGTGTCGTGGTCGGCTGGTAAGCCCGGAAAAGAAAACCTCATGCTCTATCTCGAAGCCGGTACTGCCGCCTATTCCGGGAAACTCAAGGTAGCTCGCGAGCTCGCCGGTCAGGCAGCGGCCTCTGCCGCGCGAGCCGGCGAGCCCGAAATGGCCGCAGGCAGCGAATCCGCCGCTGCCTTATGGGAAGCCCTGTACGGAAACGCTGCGGAGGCACGCCAACGCGTTAATGGCACGCTCGCTCAGTCCAACGGGCGCGACGCACAATATTCCGCAGCTCTTGCTCTTGCGTTGATCGGCGACTCGGCGGGCTCGCAGGTTCTCGCCGACGATTTGCAGAAGCGGTTTCCAGAGGACACCATCGTTCTCTTCAACTATCTGCCAACGCTTCGCGCCCAGATAGATCTCACCAATCGCACCGATGAGGCTAAAGCCGAGGCGGCGCTTGCCGCCACCCCGCCCTACGAACTTGGCATTCCCGGCGGCAGCACCTTCTGGATGAACCTCTACCCCGTGTATGTGCGCGGCGAAGCGTTTCTTGCTGCGCGGCAAGGAACTCAGGCCGCAGCTGAGTTTCAAAAAATTGTCGATTGGCAGGGTGTTGTCGTTAACGAACCCATAGCCGCCCTCGCTCACCTGGGGCTCGCGCGCTCGTACGCCCTCGCGGGGGACGCACCCAAGTCCAAGGCTGCATATCAAGATTTTCTCACCCTCTGGAAAGACGCCGATCCTGATGTTCCGATTCTCGTCGCTGCCAAGTCTGAGTACGCCAAGCTGCAATAACTCATAGAGCTAGGATCGGTCTCGGACGACGAGCGCCGGTGAGTCGGTTACCGGAGATGTCGGTTTCCACATCTATCGGGCAACTGACCGCACCGTTTGACGTGACCTTAGCGTTCCGCCTACACTCTGGCGCACTATTCCTCCGAACATGATTCGAGAAGGGAAACTATGAAAGTGGAATTGCAGGGCAAAGTTGCGCTCGTGACCGGCGGGACCTCGGGCATCGGTCGTGATGCTTCCGTACTTTTCGCCAAGGCGGGAGCCAAGCTAGTGGTGGCAGGCCGGCGCGAGGTGGAAGGAGAAAAAACCATCGAGCTAATTCGTGGCGACGGCGGTGATGGCCTCTTCGTGAAAGCCGACGTGTCCAAAGCCTCCGAGGTCGAAATGCTGGTCCAGAAAACGGTGGATAAATTTGGCCGCCTGGACGTCGCCTTCAACAATGCTGGGATCGAGGGCATTTGGGTACCCGTCACCGAACAGTCCGAAGAGGATTGGGACCGCACCATCGACATCAATCTCAAAGGAACCTGGCTCTGCCTCAAATATGAAATTCGGCAAATGCTCAAGCAAGGCGGTGGCGGAGCAATCGTGAACATGGCCTCCGTCGCAGGCTTGATAGGTGCCGCGGGCGGCCACCTATTGCGCTAGCAAGCACGGCGTGATCGGGCTGACCAAGGCGACCGCACTGGAGAACGCCCGAAGCGGTATCCTCGTGAACGTCGTGTGTCCGGCCGTGATCGAGACGGCTATGGCCGAGCGCGCTTTTGCCGACCCAGCCTTCAATAAGTTTGTTCTCGGTCTCCATCCCATCGGACGGTTTGGAAAGCCAGAAGAAATCGCCGACGCCGTCCTGTGGATGTGCTCTAGCCGCGCATCATTTATGACTGGCCAGTCCCTAGCTCTCGATGGCGGCTTTCTAGCGGGCCCTCATCCTCCTGGCTAGCGGACGTTCTCGACGGCCCGAGCAAGGCAACTCGATCAGCTCGATGGCGATGCCCGGCAATGCGACTCGTATAATCGATTAAACCGGATTTCGCTCGAACCGGACTGCCGAACGTCCCACGAAATCGGCGGCACGTGCGTTGGTGCTAATTCTTGAACCTTTTTGAAGTGCACCGGCAGCATTTGCCAGACCCCGGCTTGACAGGAAAGCTGCTCAGAAGTAACGTGCCTGATAACGTTTTTTGGCATTTCCTCGAAGAATGCTGAGTGTGGCGTCGAACTGAAATTCATCTACTGGGGTGGGTGTTGACAATGAGTAAGAGAATTGTTTTTTTCGCGATCTTCTGTATGGCCGCGCTTTGCATTCCTCCCATCATGTACGGTCAAGCGACTGGGAGTTTTTCCGGTACGGTTACCGACAAATCTGGAAGCGTAATCGCCGGGGCGACGGTCAGGGCGATCTCGGAGGGCACGGGGCAATCCCGCGAGGCCAGGACCGATGACGCCGGACACTATCTGATCCCGTTGCTACCGGTAGCGAACTACACGCTGCACGTCGAGTATTCGGGGTTTCAGACCACCGAGGAGAGGGGCGTGAGGCTGCAGGTGGATGAGGCGCGCGTACTGGATTTTTCGCTCACGCCCGCGGCGGTGTCTTCGCAGGTGGAAGTGTTGGCAACCGCGGTGACGGTGGAGACCACCAACCCATCGCTTGGGCAGGTCATCACCTCGCAGCAGGTCGCGCAGCTCCCCTTGAATGGACGCGATTTCGTGCAACTGGCCACGCTCACGCCGGGTACCACGCAAGAGACGAATCCCAACAGTTTCTTCACCCAAGGCGCTGACAGCGAAGTTGCCGCGCGCGGATCGTTTTCTCTATCGGTCGGTGGATCTCGTCCTAACAGCACCGATTGGCTTCTGGACGGGGTGGACAACAACGAATTAACCGCCGGGGGAATTGGGATTTTTTCATCGATCGATGACATACAAGAATTCAAAGTTTTGACTTACAACTACTCCGCGCAATATGGGACTCGCGCGGGACCCACTGTGCTGGTGACTACGAAAAACGGCACCAACGACTTTCACGGATCGCTGTACGAGTTCCTGCGCAATACTTCTCTGGATGCCAAGAGCTTCTTTGCGACCTCGCCGGAAAAATTCAATCTGAACCAATACGGAGGGTCCCTCGGCGGACCGATTCGCAAGAGCAAGACCTTCTTCTTCCTGGATGGCGAACAAAAGGATCAACGCCACGGTATTACCTTTACGGGATTAGTTCCCTCGGAGGCCATGCGCACAGGCGATTTCACTGACGACGCCTTTGGCAATCCCGTGTTTGGCACTGCAATGGTTGGCGGCCAGCTGCTGAATGTACCGGCAGTCGTCAATCCAAATATGATCGGCGCTTCGGTTAACCCCAATGCTCCGGTAAATGTCTATTTTCAGTGTGATGGGGCGGGGAATCCTTTGCCGGTGAACGCGAATGGAAGCCAGGCGCAAGGAACTGCCTGTGCCAAAGTCCCGGCCGGCCTTATTAACAACGTCGGGCAGGCGTTGATCAACCTCTACCCGGCGCCAAACGCAAACAACCCGACCGCGGGCTACAACTTTGTGAACGAACCGGTGCGCAGCCTCGACGAGACCAAGTTTGACATTCGCTTGGACCACAACTTCTCGAGCGCCGACACCGTGTTCGCTCGCTTTAGCTATGACCAAGCGACTTCCTATGTGCCTGGTGGCGGCGGGCCCGGATCTTTTGCCGAAGCTAGCGCCTTCGGCAGCAATCAGGGAATTATCAACCACGCGCGCCAGGTGGCCATCGGCGAGACTCACGTGTTTTCCGCGACGACGGTGAACCAGGCGAGCTTCGGTTACAACCGGATTTTCGACTACATCACTTCGCAGGGCACCGGGACTTGCGCCTCCTCTACGATCGTGCCCGGCGGCATCCCCGGAGCGAACTTGGGCTGCGCCCCAGGAGGTTCCACGTGCACGGCGGGGGCCTATAGCTGCGGGCTGGTCTCGACGTTAATGGAAGGCGGATACTGGTCCCTTGGCGATCGCGGCTACACCCCATTTCAAGGCGGAACAAACGTCTTCTCGTTCAGTGATTCCGTCGACTTGATTCGCGGCAAGCATGACGTCAAGGTTGGGATTGATATCCGTGCGAATCAGATGAACGTCGGCGCCGAGGCCTTTCAGGATGGATTCTGGATCCCTGGAGTGGCTGGAAATTTCAGCGGCTTTACAAGCACCGCCGCCGCCAGCACCGCGAGCATTCCCGGCAATCCGGAAGCGGATGTTCTGATGGGATTGTTGGGCTTGTCCGAGCACGATCAGACCTTTAACGGTCCGGTCACTGGTCGCCGCTGGAAAATTTACCGCCCCTTCGTCCAGGATGATTGGAGAATCACCAAAGACCTGACCCTGAATCTCGGCTTGGCTTGGGATCTGACCACGCCAATCTCGGAAGTGGATGGGCGCATGGCAGACTACCTCCCGGCGACCAACCAACTACTTATTGCCAATCAGAACGGCGTAGGCTCATCGGCGGGAATACAGATGAATAAGTCGGCCTTGGAGCCGCGAATTGGCTTGGCCTACAAGCTGTTTGGCAGCGACAAAACGGCCATCCGCGCTGGATACGCGGTCTATCACGATTCGGCTTGGAGCATGGGGGCGCAAGGCCTGTGGCAGAATCCGCCGTTCTTCGCGGAGTCCGATGGCTTTGGCGCCGCGGGGTGCGCCTTTGCTACCTCCTACTGCGACACCGTGCTGGGGCAAATGCCTTCCGCCATCAGCATGTCCAGCGGATTTCCAATCTTTACCGGCCCGCCGACGCTCTCGACATTTAGCGGAACACTTTTTACGCAACCCACCGACTTCCATCTCGGCATGGTCCAGCAGTTCAACGTGAACGTGGAACGCCAGCTGCCGGGGAACATTGTACTAACCGCGGGTTATGCAGGTTCGCGGGGCCGTCACATCCTGCTGGCCGGGAATGACATCAACACTGCTGGCCCGACCGCGTGCGTCGAGGGAGGCTCGTACACTATCGGTTGCAATCCCAATGGGTCCCAATACATCCCACCCTACGCGGTAGAAAACTCTATCTTGCTTTTCGGCGATATCGGCAGGACGAGCTACAATTCCCTGCAGATCAAAGCTGAGACCAAGACGTCGAAGTACGGTCTTTATGCGCTGTTCAGTTACACCTACTCTCGCACCTATGACAATGGCCTATCCGACGGCTTGGGCTCGGAGCTGAGCGCGCCCTATTTCCCGCTACCGAATTGGGAGACGCTGGATTGGGGTTTGTCGCAGATCAACCTGGATGACAGCTTCACCGGCAGCATCATTTACGACTTGCCGATCGGCAGGGGCAAGAAGTTCGGCAATGATTGGAATGGCGTGGCCAACACGCTTTTTGGGAACTGGCAGTTGACGCTGATCGAAAAAATCACCTCGGGGTTTCCGGTCCCGCTGATCGACAGCAACAACCAGTCCGAGGTCTTCTTCAACAACGGCGGCAACGGGAACGACTGGAACCGGCCCAACCAAGTTTCGGGTTGCAACCTCTACGCGGCCAACCACGGCCAGAACCAGTGGATTAACCCCTCCTGCTTTGTGGCGGCGCCCGCGGGCCAATTGGGAGATGCGAATCGCGTCCCGGTTTCGGGCCCCGGTTTCGTCAACACCGACTTCTCGGTGATCAAACAATTCGCGCTTCCTCGGGAAGGCATGGGCTTGAATTTCCGGGCGGAGTTCTTCAACCTCTTCAATCACGCGCAGTTCGGCATGCCGATCAACGATATCAGTGCCCCGGGGTTTGGTTCCGTGAACTCGACCGTGAACAACCCGCGTGTGGTGCAATTCGGCCTCAAGCTCACGTTCTAGCCCGTGAATGCGACCCCACCCCAGGGTAATCCCGGGGATGTAGTGACCGATCTTTACTTCGGTTGCGAACAAAAGACCGGCGCGTTGAAACCTCGGCAGCCGGTCTTTTCTTTTGGCCTCTACAACTCCCCGACCTGCCCGCGGCCGCGCTACTATCGCGGGAGTTGCCGCAGTTCCTCTTCCGCCTGCGCGTGGCCAGGATGCTGCTTGAGAAGCTCCAGCAAAACGTTGCGCGCCCTCTGTGAGTCGCCCTCAATCGCGTAAAGTCGCGCAAGATTCAAATAGGCCTGATCGTACGCAGGCGCGACGCGGATCGATTCCTTGAAACTGCTCTCGGCTTCGTCTTGCCTGCCCGTGCGCAGGTACAGGATTCCGAGATTATTCAGTGCTTCCGGATAAGCGGGACGTGCTGCCAGCGCTTTTTTCAAATACTCGTAAGCTTGCTTTGTGTCATCGAGCTGAGCGAAGACCATGCCGAGGCCATAATTGCCTTCAGGGCTGTCCGGGCTTATTTGGAGCGCACGTTGCAGGATGCTTTTCGCGTCTTCCCAGCGCCTGGCTTGCCGGTAGGCGTTGCCCAGATTCTGTAATGCGATCAGGTGATCGGGATCGATTTTGAGAGCGCGTTGAAAATCACGAATGCCTTCGTCGGTATGGCCCCCTCGCGCCGCCAGGATACCGAGGTTATTCCAGGCATTGGGCAATGTGCCGGGATAGTGAGCCTGGAGCTGCACGGCACGCTCGAAACTAATGTGGGCTTCGGCAGCATCTTCCTTCTGTAAATAGACGCTGCCAAGCCCGTAGTAGGCCTCGGCGCTAGACGGATCATCGCGCAAAGCCAGTTGGAAAAAGCGTTCGGCTTCCTGCATGTAGCCGCGTTCAAAAAAAACCGAGCCGTACGAAAGATAATTTCTGCCGAACTCGGTGGTCTCGCTGATTCCAGGAAAGGGAAGGGCCTTGGCCATGCGCTCTGAAGCGGTTCGCGGGATTTGGCGGCAATCAGCTGCGATCTGCTCCGGCTGGGCGGGTCCTACGTAAATCCTGACGATGGCTCCGGTTTCATCAATCAAGAACGAGGTGGGAAGGCTCAAGTCGCGATGACGGTCAAAGAGAGAGCGATAGAGAATATTGTAAACGGCGACGACGTCCGGAACGTCAGCAAGAATTGGGAAAGAAAAGCGCCGGTAAGGTGTCAGCGCCGAGCTTCCATCTGCGATAGGGAGATCATCAGCGTTCACGGCGAGAAGGTGCAGGCCCTCTTTCGTCCACTGTGCGTAAGCGTGATCGAGTTCCGCCAACTCTTTTTCGCAAGTAGGAGAGGCTGTGGACCAAAAGTAGAGCAGAGCTAGTTTGCTCCGCGCGGAGAGCACTTGCACGTTTCCCGCTAGATCGCGAACGGAAAAATCAGGTGCCGCGACCGGAGCCAGCAACCAAGTCGCGAAAGAAGTGGGCAAGGTCCGGGTTTCTGGAGCAAGTGCGGCCCGGGCGCCCTCAGCGGTCTTAAAAGGCTCCGTGCGCGAGGGTGGCGAACCTTCTTCCACCCAGATCCGATGATTGATCGGAATGTCGGGCAGAGTCTGCTCGAATCCACTGGGCCAACGGATCGTCGCGCTAACTAGGCCTTTCGTTTCTCCCAGACCAAAGAATAATTCCTTGCTGTGCTGGGCCAGAAACCCCGATCCCGCCTGCAACCAGCGCGTCTGCCGCCCCGCTTGAGTCTCGACCATGACCGAAGCGCCAATCGCGTCACGATTGCTCTTCTTGCCGCTCAATCGAAACGCGATCGCAGGACCCAATTCCGCCATCACGTTTTTCAAAACACGCAACTGTGGGCTGTTGCGGTTCTTCAAGATCACTTCCACTCTGCCGTCGTGGTCGAAATCGGCCAGCGCGAACGACCTACCGTCTTCGATGAAATCCAGTCCTACAATTCCGGAAACGTCGGAAAACGTGCCGTCCCGGTTGTTTGCATAAAAGACGTTGCGCTCGAAGCCGCTCCATGTGCCATCGGAGCGAATCAGTTCGTTAACAGCACTCCAACCTTGGTCGTAGTTATAGTTCGGCCCGGGTTTTCGCGGAGAATTGGCAACCACTTGCCGCCAAAAAAAACTGTTCAAGTCTTCCCGGGTTGTTCCAGAAATCATGCCGTTGGCAATGTAGAGATCCGGGAAACCGTCGTGATCGAAGTCCCACGCGTCGCTGGACCAAGCCCAGCGGCCCATTGCCGTACCCGCGCGCGAGCTGACGTCCTCGAAATGTCCGCTGCCGCGATTGCGAAACATCGAATTGCCCATGGCGTGCTTGCGATAGAGCCCCCGGGCTTCCTCGCTTGTATTTTTCTGGAAGATGTTTT
Organism: Candidatus Acidiferrum sp.; assembly: GCA_049512575.1. Classification (GTDB taxonomy): domain Bacteria; phylum Acidobacteriota; class Terriglobia; order Acidiferrales; family UBA7541; genus Acidiferrum. The sequence continues at coordinate 4,812 of JBEKWY010000074.1, read as the reverse complement.
GCTCCGAGATGCGGACGCCGGCGGCGGTCCACATGTCCCCAACGTACAAATCCTGCTTGCCGTCATTGTCGTAGTCCAGCCAGCAAACGCTCATTCCCGCGCCGATGTCCTCCACGCCGGCGTCGGCGCCGATGTCGGTGAAGGTGCCGTTGCCGTTGTTGCGATACAGATTCTTACGGCCGAAATCGTTGACCACGTAAAGGTCCGGCCATTGATCGCCGTTATGATCGCCCCACCCGCAGCAGAAACTGAATCGGGTATTGTTGCGATCGAGGCCAGACTCCTTTGTAACGTCGCGAAAGGTGCCATCGCGATGGTTGCGCATCATGAAATTCGGCGGACCATTCTCGGCGTCGTAATAAGGTGACGGGTAGCGGTATTGATCGGTGCCTTGGTAATAGATGTACAAGCAGAAATAGATGTCCAGCCAGCCGTCGCGGTCGTAATCGGCAATCGCCGCTCCCGTAAACGCGCCTTGCGGAGGATTGACGAATTGGAAGGCATCGGGCTTTGCGCGGAATTTTCCTCCGCCTTCGTTCAAGAAAAGCAGCGGACCGCCCGTCCGTACCACGACCACGTCTTGACGCCCGTCGTTGTCGAAATCCGCAAACAGCGCGCAAGCCGTATTTTCCAGGATGCCGAGCCCGGAGATCGCGGTGATATCCTCGAACGATCCATCGCCGCGGTTTCGGAAAAGGCGATTCGGAAGGCCGGCCGGCTGGCAGACGTAGAGATCGTCGAATCCGTCCCCATCGATATCGGCAAAGGAGACTCCGTTGTGCCCGTAGATGTCGATGCCACAAGCCCCGTCGAGAATTGTTCGCCAGTAGTCGCTGCCGGGAATCAGTTGCGATGCATACGAGGGATTTCCGTCGAAAGTCTGCGCGGCAATGTCCACAAATACCGGCGCAAGGGAATGGCCGCGCATTTCGTCGAGCGTCCGCCACTTGCTCAATCGAACGTCGCCCGAAGCAAGCAGTTCCCAATCGAGTTCCCAATTGCCCACGCGTTGCTCGCGGTAGAAACCGTTGCCGGCGCCGACCAACTCGAAACGCACCCGCGTTTTCAGTAAAATGCCAGGATCGCTCGTTGTTTGCGGAGAAGACCCGACGCGGATGCTGGTCACTTGAAATTCCGCGGTGATCAGCTTGGCAAACGGAGTCATGCCTGAACGCCATTTGCTGAGAAACGCTTCGCGTTCCAAAGGCGTTTCTTCCGAGAAGTTCATCCGCGAGACCTGCAAAGTAGATCCGCTGCGGATGGGCAGCGACGCACTAGGCGTCGGCGAGGCTCCCGCAAAATTCGCGGTCATTGCCTTTTCCAGAGAGACGGTTTTCTGCGGCGACTCCAGAAGTTCGGAACTCCACTCTCGCAAAATCGCGGCGACTCGATCGTGATATTTTTCCGTGACGAAGTCGTCGGAACCCGCCTCCACCTTCCGCAACACGGCGTCGAGGTCTCTCGGCGTTCGATAGTGAGGATGTACGTGAAATTCGTTCGAGGGGGGAAGCGATTCCTGAGAAACAAGCGGATCGAAGTAGGGCAGGCCGAGACCAGCGGGAAGAAACGCCAGCGAAGCTCCTTGACAAGATCGGAGGAGAAATTCGCGGCGGCTAAGATCGACGGGCCTGCGTTTCTTCCTCGGAATGTTCAGGCGATGCCCCTGTGTTTTTTCGCGTAAAAACGAAAATCTAACACCCGCGCCAGGACCCGTCAACACCCGCACAATGGCAGGCGAAACCACTCGCGCGCATCAGACTGGCTCCGAGTCAAGCTTTCCTGGAAAGCCTAGGTGAACAGAGGGGAAGGGTGTCGCAACTGTGATAAGCTGGCGCAGCTTTTAAGCCTCGAAATCGATGAACTGCACACCGTCGCAGCACGCGTTATCGCCGAAATCTGTTTGTACCCGGCTGACGAATTCAATGACCTGAAGTAGAGAGCGAGGAGACACATGCCCCAAGGCGCCGAAGTCGTCGGAATCGGAAGCTGTGGCATCGATTATTTCGCCATTGTTCCTCGCTTGCTGGGTGCCGACGAGAAGATTAATGTCAATCGCACGGAAATTCACGCCGGCGGCGTCACCGGCAATAATCTGACGCAGGTCGCGCGGCTGGGAGCGACCGCCGGCTGGCTCGGGCTAATCGGCGATGACGAAAGCGGGCAACTGATCACCGCGGCTTTTGCAGAAGATGGACTCGACCTCTCCGGCATTGAAGTCGTTAATGGCGAAAAGTCGACCTTCACGTGGATTCCCGTCGACGCGCATGGCGACCGTTGCATTTACATGTTTCCCAATATTAATGGGAAACTTTCCGCCGCGCAGGTGCGCAGCCGCTTCGCGCAACAAATCAAGACAGCCAAGCATTTTCACACCGAGGCGTCGCAGCTTCCTTTGTCGCCGATCCTGGCGGGGATGGAAGTGGCGCGCGAGGCGGGAGTCCGGGTCATCTACGATCTCGATGTCGCGCCCAGCTATTTTGCGCATGCGAAACTTGGCACCGAGAAGGATCTGATCGCGGCGTTGCGCCTGGTCGACGTTCTGAAACCCTGCAAAGCCGCTGCCCGTGAGATAACCGGCGAAAACGACTACGAAAAGATCGCGACCAAGCTGCTGGCGCTGGGCCCAAAGGTCGTCGCCGTCACCATGGGCGCCGAGGGTTCGCTCATTGCCAGCGCAGGGAAAATGGCTCACGTCCCCGCATTCAAAGTGAAGGTCGTGGACAGCACCGGCGCAGGCGACGCCTTCATGGGCGGCCTCTCCTACGCCTTGTTGCAGAACTGGGACCATCGGCAAGCCGGCCTGTTTGCCAACGCCTGCGCGGCCATTTGCTGCACGCAGGTCGGCGCTCGGGCGATGGGAAAGCGCAATGAGGTCGTCACCCTTATCAAATCGCAGCGTCCGGATGAGGCATCTTCGTTCTAGGCGCAGCCTCTGGAACGTTTTTTCCCGGCATTTACAAGGAGAGCCAGCTCGATGTTTGTGCCACACAGTTTTGCTTTGGCCCTGCTGATGATGATCACCAGCGCGGTGTGCTGGGGCTCCTGGGCCAATACCTACAAAGGCGTCAAGAATTATCGCTTCGAGCTGTTTTATTGGGATTACGCCGTCGGGATTTTTCTGATCTCGGTTGTTCTGGCGTTCACTATGGGTAGCACGGCCGGCGACCCCGCCAGTTTTCTGAATAACGTCCACGCCGCGGACAACGCAAACATCGTCTCGACGCTTGTGGGTGGAGCGGTGTTCAATCTGGCCAACCTGTTGCTCGTCGCCGGGATCGATATGGCGGGCTTGGCAATCGCGTTTCCGGTTTCGATTGGTATCGCACTCGTTGTGGGGGTGGTGTCGAGCTTTATTCTGCAACCCAAAGGAAGTCCCGGAATTCTTGCTGCCGGAGTGGCCTGCGCGGTGATTGCGGTGGTTCTGGATGGCAAAGCATACGGCAGCCTTGCCCAAACGAACCGATCGGCGTCAAAGAAGAGCATTATCACCTGCATTGTGTCCGGCGTGTTGATGGGACTATGGGCTCCGTTCGTGACGCGTTCGATGACCCAGGGAAACACGCTCGGCCCGTACAGCGTTGGTGTCTTCCTGACTCTTGGTGCGCTGCTGTCGTGCTTTATCTGGAACATCTATTTCATGAAGAAGCCACTGGTTGGTGAGCCGGTCCATTTAGGGGATTTTTTCCGCGGGCCTACCACCGGTCATCTGTTGGGGCTTGTCGGAGGGTGCATTTGGGGTCTCGGCACGGTTTTCAATCTAGTGGCGGCAAGGTTCTCTGGTGTCGCTATTTCTTACGCCATCGGACAGTCAGCCCCGATGGTCGCGGCTCTGTGGGGCGTGCTGGCTTGGAAAGAATTTCAGGGCGCCAATCGCCAAGCCAAGACTTATCTGAGCCTTATGTTCCTTTTCTATTTGCTCGCAATTCTGCTCGTCTCCCTCGCCAATACGGCGACGTGAAGCAACCGGAGCCCTAAAGGGTAGGGCGGGGTTAGAATCGCGGACGTTCCGAGCGTTTCTCTCCGGGTTTGCATAGTACCGCTAGCCACAGAATTTAATCCGCGGCAGCCGTCCTTTTTGTATGCGGTGCATCAGACCACCAGACCCTGGGGGCGGTGCGGAGCTATGCGAAGATGGATGCTGACTTGTCCAAAATGCAGCCACAAATTCCCGCACAGCGAAATCGGCGCCGAAATGATCGAGCAATCCTTTCGCGACCCCTTTCGAATCGTGCCGAGACCTGAATTCGCGCCCGAAGGGGAAAAGCGGTCCTGCCCGAGCTGCAAAACCGAATCAGTGTTTCGGCCATTCCAACTCTTCTACCGCGAGGATAAAGACACGTCTGAAGAAATCTAGCATCGCCTGCCCCACACCTCCGCAGGACTTCGATGATTTTCGCTCATGGTGAACCCCCCTCCCATTCGATCGCAGCACCCGCTCCCAAAATCCAAAATCAGCTTCGTGTCGTATAATCCGCCCGTGATCACGCAAGACGACTCAGGAATTGGCGAGCCGAGCGTTTCGCAGTGTAGGCTTCAACAGCCAATCAAGGAAATGCGAGGAGAGGTATGAAGGATCAGAAGCGGGCTGAGATGGCGCCTGGTTTGGATGAGATAACGCGGCGAGGATTCCTTACGCGCGTGGGCGGCGGGTTGGTGGCGGCCAATGTGGGGGCACTGGCTCGAGGTGCGGCTCCGGCGCAACTGGTGGTGCCCGATCCGCCGGGAAAGAAGCTGGGGTGGGCCGTTGTGGGATTGGGGAGCCTGGCGATCAACCAGATTTTGCCGGCGTTTGCGAGGTGCGAAAAGTCGCGG
>JBEKWY010000073.1:0-23292 GCA_049512575.1 Candidatus Acidiferrum sp. | reverse complement strand
CAACAAAGCTTTGGAGAAAGACCGCGACCTCCGCTACCAACACGCCTCTGATCTTCGCGCCGACCTCAAACGCCTCAAGCGCGAGACTTCCGGCCGCTCCATTGTTCAACCAGCCGCCGACTCTGACGTCCAGGAATCCTCGATCCCGCCCAAGAAAATCTCCAGCGGCCGGCGCAAACCCGCTAGCGCGGGCGCAATCGCCGCCGCCGAATCCGTTCCATCGCGATCGTCCAAATCTTTACTGTCCGTCCTCGCCATTCTCGTGGTGCTGCTCGTCGCCGGCGGAATCTACTACTGGCAATCGCGCGTATCCGCCAAACTCACCGAAAAAGACACCATCGTGCTGGCCGATTTCGCCAACTCCACCGGCGACGCCGTCTTCGACGACACCCTGAAGCAAGCCCTCGCCGTGAATCTTGGCCAGTCTCCCTTCCTGAACATTGTTTCCGAAGACAAAGTCCACAACACGCTGGAGATGATGGGGCAACAATCGGCGCAACACATCTCCAACGACCTGGCGAGAGAGATTTGCCAGCGTGCCGGCGCAAAAGCTTCCATCGATGGTTCCATTTCCGGTCTCGGCACCCAGTACGTGGTTTCCCTGCGCGCAATAAATTGCGCCACGGGCGACGCCCTGGCTCGACGCCAGGCCCAGGCGCCAAGCAAAGAGCGCATTCTGGAAGCGCTCAGTGACGCCGCATCCAAGTTGCGAACCGATTTGGGTGAGTCGCTCAGCTCCGTGCAGAAATACGATGTGCCTCTGGCGGACGCCACCACCACCTCGCTGGAAGCCTTGAAGACCTTCAGTATCGGCACGCGAACCGCACACGAGAAGGGCACATCCGAATCGATCCCTTTCCTAAAGCGTGCCGTCGAGCTGGATCCCAATTTCGCGATGGCCTACACTTCCCTGGCCACCTCCTATTACAATCTGAACCAGATCGATCTCTCCATCGCCGCCATCAAGAAGGCCTTCGAGTTGCGCGACCGCGTTACCGAACGCGAGCGCTCCCATATCACTACCCTCTACTACGACATCGCCACCGGCGAACTCGAAAAGGCCACCGAAGGTTACAAGCAATGGTTGCAGATCTATCCTAGAGACGTGACCGTCCATGGAAACTTGGCGAATGAATTCATGGTGGCAGGCAAATACCAGGACGCCGTCGACGCCGAGAGGGTTACCTTGGCGAGCGATCCCAACGTCGTCGATTACCTGAACCTGACCGCCAGCTACACAGGACTCGATCGCTTCGACGAAGCCCAGGGCGCCATCGACGACGCGTTTGCTCGCAAGCTCGATGATCCCGTGATGCATGAGAACATCTATACTCTCGCTTTCTTGCGCGGAGACACTGCCAAGCTTGATCGTGAGTTGTCGCTGAGCGCGGGAAAACCCGGATGGGAGGATCTCCTCCTCTTCCTGCAATCCAACACCGCGGCCTTCCACGGCCACATCAACGACGCTCGTTCCCTTTCCCGGCGCGCGGCCAACGCCGCTATGCGCGCCGATCTTAAGGAACCTGCAGCTCTCTGGCTCGCCGATGCCGGCTTACGCGAGGCGGCCTTCGAAAATCGCGAGCAGGCTCGGCAATTTGCCGCCGAGTCCGGAAAGATCGCTCCAACCAGCCGCGACGCTCAGATTTTGGTTGCTCTCGCCTTGGCGCGCGGCGGAGACGCCGCGCGAGCACAAGCGATCGTCGACGATTTGAACCGCCGCTTTCCCGTCAATACCGTCGTCCAATCGGTCTGGCTCCCCACCATCCGCGCCCAAGTCGAACTCAGCCGCGGTAATGCAGCCAAAGCCGTGGACCTGTTGCAATCCCCGATCCCCTATGAATTTGGTGAAGGCATCGGCAGCCTGAATTTCGTTTGCATCCTGCCGGCATATATCCGAGGGGAAGCCTATCTCGGTGCGAAACAGGGCAGCGCCGCAACCGCCGAGTTCCAGAAAATTCTCGGTCACCGCGGGCTGGTGTCAAATTGCTGGACGGGCTCGCTCGCCCACCTCGGTCTCGCCCGCTCCTACGCTCTGTCAGGCGACACCGCGAAGGCTCGCACCTACTACCAGGACTTTCTCGCCCTCTGGAAAGATGCCGACCCCAGTCTTCCCGTCCTGCAACAAGCCAAAGCCGAATACGCCAAGCTCCAGTAGCACCGCCACTTCTCCTCGCCTCATTGACTCGCTCCGCCTCTCCACTTAAAATCCCTCGCACATGCCCCAGTCGCCCTCCCTGATCGGTCAAACCGTCTCGCACTACCGCATCGTCGAAAAACTCGGCGGCGGTGGCATGGGCGTCGTCTACAAAGCGGAAGACACGCGACTGGGCCGCTTCGTAGCCCTGAAATTTCTCCCCGAAGATCTCGCCCACGATCCGCAATCGCTCGAACGTTTCAAGCGCGAAGCCCGCGCCGCCTCCGCCCTCAACCATCCCAATATCTGCACGATTTACGACATTGGCGAAGAATCCGGCAAAGCTTTCATCGCCATGGAATTTCTCGACGGCGCGACGCTAAAACACGTCATCACCGGCAAGCCTCTGGAACTCGAGCAGCTCCTCGGACTCGGTATCGAAATTGCCGACGCCCTTGACGCCGCCCACGGTGCCGGCGTCGTTCATCGCGACATCAAGCCCGCCAACATCTTCGTCACCAAACGAGGCAACGCCAAAGTTCTGGACTTCGGCCTCGCAAAGATTGCCGACCTCGCCGCCTCCATTACGAGATCCGACGCCGCCATGACTGAGGGGGTGCGTCCAGACCATCTCACCAGCCCAGGCACCACGCTCGGCACGGTGGCCTACATGTCTCCCGAACAAGTTCGCGGCAAAGAGCTGGACGCCCGTAGCGACCTCTTCTCCTTCGGTGTCGTTCTTTACGAAATGGCCACCGGCGCCCTTCCCTTTCGCGGCGACACCTCTGGCCTAATCTTCGATTCCATCCTCAATCGCGCCGCAGTCTCTCCGGTGCGCCTGAATCCCGATCTCCCCGCCAAACTCGAAGACATTATCAATCGCGCCCTCGAAAAAGATCGCGACCTCCGCTATCAACACGCCTCCGAGATGCGCGCCGAGCTAAAGCGCCTCAAACGCGACACCGATTCCGGCCGCTCCACCATCCATTCTTCCGATCCCGAGGCGAAGCACGCGCAACCCGCGCAGGCTTCGGTTTTCACCGCATCCGCGGCGTCAACGCCAACTGCGTCGGCGTCGGCTTCCGCTTCCGCCAGCTGCGGTCCCTCTGCTGTCGTGAACTCGGCGCCAAGCGTCTCCTCGTCCGTCGTCGCGCCCCCAAAGAGTTCGAGTGCGTTGCTTCTCGCGGCGGTCGCGATCCTTATCGCCGCGGTCTTCGCTGGCGGGCTCTACTGGCGTTCGCACGCCAGCCCCAAACTCAGCGAGAAAGACACCGTGGTCCTCGCCGACTTCACTAACACCACCGGCGATTCGGTTTTCGACGGCGCTCTGCGCCAGGGACTCTCCTCTCAGCTCGAACAATCCCCGTTCCTGAATCTGCTTTCCGACGAGCGCATCGCGCAAACTCTTTCCCTCATGGCCCAGCCCAAAGACGCCCGCCTCACCCACGACATTGCCCGCGACGTCTGCCAGCGCACCGCCAGCGCTGCCACCATCGAAGGCTCCATCTCTAACCTTGGCTCACAATACGTGGTTGGCCTCAAGGCAGTGAACTGCCACAACGGCGATCAATTGGCCCAGGAACAAACCACCGCAAACGGGAAAGAGCAGGTGCTGAAAGCCCTGGGCGACACCGCCACCAAAATCCGCGAAAAACTCGGCGAATCACTCTCGTCTCTGCAAAAGTTCGACGCCCCTCCCGAAAGCGTGACCACCGCGTCCCTCGAAGCGTTGCAAGCCTACGGCCTCGGCTATCAAACCATGACCGTGAAGGGCGACTTTGCCGCGGCCGTCCCGTTATTCCAGCGCGCTACCCAGCTCGATCCCAATTTCGCTATGGCCTATGCCCGCCTGGGCACCAACTACAATAATTTGGGCGAAGAATCGCGCGCCATCGAAAGCCTTCATAAGGCCTACGATCTTCGCGAGCGCGCCAGCGAACGCGAGCGGTTTTATATCACTTCGCATTACCAGGACTTTGTGGAACGCGATTCGGAAGCTTCCCGAACCACCTATGAAACCTGGGCTCGCACCTACCCGCGCGACGAGGTCCCGCCCACCAATCTAGGCGTGCTTTACCAGATCCTCGGCCAGTACGACGAAGCTCTAATCGCGGCTCGCGACGCCTTCAAGCTCAGCCCCGACGGCATCAGCTACGCGAACCTCTGCCACACCTACGTGGCCCTGAACCGGCTCGACGAAGCCAAGGCTGTCGCTCAGGAAGCTCAATCAAAGAATCTCGACGCTCCTTATCTTTACATCGACGTTTACACCATCGCGTTCTTGCAGCATGACTCTGCAGGAATGGCCCGCGTCGTCGAGCATTTGATGAGCTCGCGCGGATACGAAGATCAGATCCTTGCGATACAGTCCGAGACCGCCGCATATTCCGGCCAGTTTGCAAAAGCCCGGGAAATCTCGGCTCGCGCGATCGAATCCGCGGTACGCGCCGATATCAAAGAGCGCGCCGGAACCGATCAGGCCATCTCTGCGGTTCGCGAGGCATTCGTCGGAAATAACACGTTCGCGCTACGCCAGGCTCGCGCCGCCCTGGCCCTCTCCAACAATCGCGCGGTCAGCGGAATTTCCGGCATAGCGCTGGGCCTGGCAGGAGAAACCTCGCAGGCCACTCATACCGCTGACGATCTCGCCAAGAACTTCGCAAAGGACACCCTGCTGCAATTCGGATTAGTGCCCATGGTTCGCGCGGCCGTATTCCTTCACGACAAGAAAGGTGCTCAGGGAATTGAAGCGCTGTCACCGGCCGCCCGATATGAATTAGGCGGAGCCACCCCGGGCTTCAATCTCATTCCCGCCTACTTGCGCGGGCTCAGCTATCTCCAGCTCAAGCAGGGCTCTCAGGCTGCCGCGGAATTCCAAAAAGTGATCGATCATTCAGGCGTCGCTGGGAACACCGTCGTCGCCCCGCTGTCCCACCTCGGGTTGGCGCGCTCGTACGCGCTCGCAGGTGACACTGCAAAATCCCGCACCGCCTATCAGGATTTCCTGGCCCTCTGGAAAGACGCCGACCCCGACCTCCCAATCCTCCAGCAAGCCAAATCCGAATACGCGAATCTCCCCAAGTAGCACAGCCACTCCTGCTTGCCCTGAGCCTCGAAGGGGCTGTGTCCCTGTAATCCGCACCACGCCCGATCCGCGAGTCGCGACTCGCCACATCACTTCCCCGGCTTCACGCTTTCCTCCAACCAATCCAAATACTCCCGCGACCCAGCCGCCACCGGAATGACCACAAACTCCGGCACATCGTAGCTGTGCCAGTGCACAACTTCCTTCTCCAACTCCGCTAGCCGCTTTTCGGTGGTCTTGATGACGATCAGAACCTCCCGCGCGCTTTGCACTTTTCCCTTCCACCGGTAGATCGATTGCACCGGGCCGAGCACGATGTTCACGCACGCCGCCAGCCGCTTGCGCACCACGCGGCTGGCGATCCTCCGCGCCTCCACGATGGATCCGCACGTGACCAGTACGATCCGGCTGCCCTTCCCAGTGACCATCGCTGCCTCCTCCGTACCCTTGCGATCCCTCTCAAAAAGCTATCGACGCGCCTTCTCGATCCATTCCCACGCCACGCGCTTCTTTTTTCTTCCCGCACTCCGGGCTAGAATAGCGACGCCATGACTCCCTCTCCCATCAAGTTCGGTACTTCCGGCTGGCGCGGCCTCATCGCCGACGATTTTACCTTCGCCAACGTGCGCCTGGCCGTCACCGCTATCGCCGGTCACGTCAACGACCACAAAAAGAATTCCACCATCCTGGTCGGCTACGACCCCCGCTTTTACTCCGAAGAGTTCTCCCAACTCGCGGTGGACATTCTTCAGCAGAATCACATCCGCACGCTGCTCTGCGAAACCTTCACCCCTACTCCCACGATCGCCTACGAAATCATGCGCCGCAAACTCGATGGCGCCGTCAATTTCACCGCCAGCCACAATCCCGCGCAGTACCACGGCCTGAAATTCTCCTCGGCCGACGCTGGGCCCGCGCTTCCCGAAGTCACCAAAGACATCGAAGCCCGCGCCGCAAGACTGCTCGAGAAAGACGGCGCGATTGCGACAGTCCCGCGTCACCAAAGCACCAAAGAAGAGATCGTGAACCTGCGCGAAACTTATCTAAAGCGTCTTGGAGAACTGGTTCGCTTCGACGTCCTCGCCAAAGGCAAAGCGAAATTCGTCGTCGACGCGCTTCACGGCTGCGGCGCAGGTTACCTCGATCGCGTGCTTGCCGATCACGGTGTTTCGGTTCAAGCCATGCGCACCAACCGCGATTGCCTGTTCGACGGCACCGGTCCCGACGTCTCCGAAGAAAACCTTGCGCCCCTTCGCAAGGCGGTCACCGAATCCGGCGCGACCGCCGGACTCGCGACCGACGGTGACGCCGACCGCTTCGGCATCATCGATCGCGACGGCACCTGGGTCTCCCCGAACCACATTCTCGCCTTGGTCTACGACTACCTCGTCGAGTCGCGCGGCTGGAAGATGCCCGCCGCCCGCAGCGTCGCCACATCACAAATGATAGATGCAGCGGCCAAGGCGAATGGCCAATCCACCTACCAGACGCCCGTCGGCTTCAAGTACATCGGCCAACTGATTCGCGAAGACAAGATCGCGATGGGCGGCGAAGAGAGCGCCGGCTTGACCATCCGCAGCCATGTGCCGGAGAAAGACGGAATCCTCGCGTGCCTGCTCGTCGCCGAAATGCTGGCCGCGCGCGGAGGCTCGCTGCGCGACGAGGTTGCGGCGCTGTTCAAGAAAATCGGCCGTGAATTCTGGCCCGTGCGCGAAAATCTGCACCTCAGCGACGAACAAAAGGCAAACGCCATCAAGAAAGTCGCGGTGGACGCTACGACACTCCTGGGACGAAAAGTAGTTTCCGTGGATCGCACCGACGGCGCAAAATTCGTCTTCGACGATGGGAGCTGGATGCTGGTGCGGCTTTCCGGAACGGAGCCGCTGCTCCGGCTGTACGTCGAAGCGGACAGCCCGAAGGCGTCCGCACGTTTGACGGAAGAGGCGACCAAGTGGGTACTCGCATAGCGCACGAAGAACCGGAGAACGGATTCAACGAATTTCTCAAGCAGCACGGGCGCACCATTCTTGGCTTGTTCGTGCTCGCACTGGTCGTCCACGATGTTTTTGGCGCGCATGGATTTATTGCCATGCGCCGCACGCAAAACGAGATTGAACGAGTGCGCAAAGACATCGACCGGCTCAATTCCGAAAATATTCAGCTCGGGCAAAAAGTTAAGGCGCTCAAGAGCGATCCGCATGCCATCGAACAGATCGCCCGCGAAGAACTGCAGCGCGCGAAGCCCGGCGAAGTGATCATACGGATTCCGCAGTTGCCGCAACCGCAGGACCCGCCCGCGAAACCTTAACCGCTCGCTTCTTCCAGCGCGTTCGCCAAATCGATAGCGCCAGCATCGCCACAAATATAATCAGCAGACCCGCCGTGGCTGTGGCGACGCTGCACCGTCCCTTGGGCAGGATCGAGAGACGCCCGTACACGAATTCGATGTGGATCCAGTAGACCAGCAGTGAGGTTTGGCCGAGCTGGGTGATCGGGCTGAAACCTTTTTGCCCGAAACCCCACCGGCACCACGCGTAAGTCAAAAACAAAATCAGGAGCAGAATGCCGCAGCGCATCAGGAAGAAACTGGGGCTGGTGTGCCAGTAGTCGTAAATGGCCGGATCGTAGAGGCGGATGGGGCCGGCGTCGAAGAGCACAGAAAAGACACACGCAAGAACGCCTGCGCTACCCAAAGCGACAAACGCGGAGACTTCTTTCCGCTTCGCGAAGTCCGACAGCAGAAAGAAACCAACCGCTAATCCGGCGAACGCGAACGCAACCCACGGAAAAATCGGGAAGAGCCATGCTTGTGGGCGCCCGAACGTGTGGACGCCATTGAGATACGACTCGAGCGGCCACGGAATGGAGCCCAAGCGGTTGGTCGTCCACAGGAGCGGTGTGACCAATGCGACGAATGCGGCGACGACCAGCGAGCCGGCGACCGCGCGATTGCGCCAAGCCGCGAGAGTTTTTGTTGGCGCAGCCACTGCCGTCGATGAGACCGCGGGAACGCCTTGCAATTCCGCGTCTGACCTCAAGGCCGTGAGCCAGCAAAGAACGCCCATCAACATCATGGAAAGACCGAGGGTATTCAAAATATCGACGCGGAACAGGTCTGTCCAAGGAGAGATTGGGTAGCCCAGGACAAATTCCTGGATTCGGAATGCTATGCCCAAGGCGTAGATTTCGGCTCCACGAACAATTGTTTTCTTGGCGATGGCATTGCGTCCTGCACCCTTTTCGCGAAGTTTTTCCGTCACCAACGCGAAGGAAACACCCGAGAGAAAAATGAACAGCGGCGCGGGGAGCGTCCCTCCCAGTTGCGACCACGGATAGAGCCAGCCCTTTCGGGCGCCGGGAGCCAGCCAGGAGCTGTAGCAATGCGTTTGGAACATCAGGACGCAGGCGAGGCCGCGCATCCAGTCGATATAAGCTAGTCTTCGCTCGGGTTGAATTGCCGCTGACATCGGGAACCTGCAGCCGCCTTCCTTAAGAGGGTGGGGTTTAGAGGACACGCTGTCTCATCACGACGAATGCGACAACGTGTCCTTCTTACAGCAAAACCTGCGACCGTTAACCCTTGGAATCCGCTCCCACCGTTCGCGCTGCGCTACAATTCTCGCTTGGCTGCCACACGACAGGTCGGGCCGCTGGCCATGCTCGGGATATGGGCCGCGCTTTGCTTTGGCGGCGTTTTGTACGCTTCCTGGCTTGGCTACGGCGGCCGGGAATTTGCTGCGACTGTCACCACCTTTGCCTTTTATTTCGCGGTGCTGCTGCTGCTCGCGGCGCGCGGCGTGCCCGAGTTTCTGGTCTCGCGCTTCGGGTCTGGCAGCGGCTACCTGCTGGGCATGGCGGCCATTCTTGGATACCTGATTTACGCCTTCGGGACAAACACTTTTGCGTTCGCGCGTGCCGGCGCCATTACCGCCTTGGTGTTCATTCCATTGGCGTTGGCGGCATCGGCAGAAGGCCAACCGCCCGGCGCATGGCAGGATTACGTAACAATTGCCGGTGTGTGGGTGGCGGTGAAGTTTTCGCCTTCGCACTGGCTGTGGCCGTGGCCCGGCGGGCGCTTGGCGTATGTGTTCACCGTGCTGCTTTGCGTAACTGTAGCGCTGGCTACGTTCTTGCTGGTGCGACGATTGCCCGGAGTTGGCTACAGCATTGGTTGGGGCCAGGGTTGGGGCCTTTACATTGCCGGAAGCTTGCTGGCGTTTAGCGCGATTGCGATTCCTCTTGGCACCGGCTTGCATTTCATTCAATTTGCGTCGCATTGGGAGACCTGGAAGACGATGCCTGGTCTGACGCTGGCGATCTTGTGCTTCACAGCGTGGCCGGAGGAGTTTTTATTTCGCGGTTTATTGCAAAACATGCTGGCGCGAACGACGAAGAACGATCTGGCGGGTTGGGGGACCGCATCGGTGTTGTTCGGCTTCTCGCATATCACGAACATGGGGTTCCCGAATTGGCGCTACGTGATTCTGGCGACGATTGCCGGCCTATTTTATGGCTGGACCTGGCGTAAGACCGGATCGATTTTTGCCTCGGCGATCGTGCACGCGCTGGTCGATGCCCTGTGGCACTTCCTGTTCCACACCCTCTGACGAGCTCGATCTTAACATCCGGCGTTCGAATGACGGCCCAGTAAATAGTCCTTGACTTTTGCTAACTACTATGATACTCTCTTCCGTGTTGGTTAAACTCACCGTTCGATCCGTTCTCCCACGCGGCCGAGGAGTCGTTCCCGGTCCTCAAATTTGCATAAGCCCTTTAGAATCCGCAGATCCGAAAAAGGGTGGGGGGAGGGGGTAAATTGTTAACTAGCAACCGAAAGCCGGCAGTAACGACGGGCGACTCGGATCAGGGTGCGGAGCGAAGGCCGACCGAGTAGGATGCGCGATTCCGGCGACCTGGGAGTCCGCCCGCTGTCATCCTACCTACCCGACAAGGGTAGGTGATCTGGGATTCCGGCCAGGCCGGAAAGGATCTCAACCACACCCCGCGGGTGTCACTATCGGCACATAAAATCGAAACCGGCGTGTGCGATGATGCCGAGTTCGTTTCCATTTCGCTTCGGAACTTAATCGGCCAGCGTCGCGTACCAATGGATGCGGGGGAAACCATGGGAACCTTTGGGCAGGACTTGCAGTTCGCGCTGCGCATGATGCGGAAGAATTTGGCATTCACGGCGGCCGCGGTACTTTGCTTGATGCTTGGGATTGGTGCGACTACCGGGATTTTTACGGTCGTGAATGCGGTTTTGTTGCGGCCGCTTCCCTACTCGCATCCGGAGCAGCTTATCCGCGTCTACACGGAGTTTCCGACGTTTCCCAATGGAGGATTGCCGAGATTTTGGACCTCGGCGCCCGAGTTTTTCGATTTGCGGCGCGATACCCATTCGTGGGCTTCGTTGGATGCCTGGCAGGTTGCGGGCACGAATCTCGGCGGCAAGACCCAGCCCGTCCGCGTTACCGCGGCTGACGTGAGCGGCGGAATGCTGGAGACATTGGGGGTCGCGCCCATCGCCGGACGCTTGATTTCGCAAGCGGACGACGTGCCCGGTGCGCCGGTGGTGGCGGACATTTCGTACGGGACCTGGCGAAGCGTGTTTGGCGGAGACCCGAATATTGTGGGCCACGAGACCCGGCTGGACGGGAACAAGTGCACGATCATCGGCGTGATGCCGAAGAGTTTTCAGTTTCCTCCGGGGGAGAGCGATCCTGCGCAAGTGTGGACTCCGCTGCAACTTGATCCTGCAAATCCGGGGAGTCGGGGGTCGCACAATTATTACCTGCTGGGGCGATTGAAGTCCGGGGTGTCCCCGGCAGCGGCGCAGGGGGAGTTGGCGGCGCTGGTGCAATCGTATGGGGAACATCGGTCTCCGCACACCCACAGTTTTAGTCCGAAGGATCACACAATTGTGAGTTATCCGCTGCAGGCGGAAGTGGTTTCCAGCGTGCGGGCCGCGCTTTTGGTGCTGCTGGGCGCGGTCGCGTTTGTTCTGTTGATCGCCAGTGTCAACGTTGCGAATTTGTTGCTGGCCCGGGCGGAAGCTCGACGGCGGGAAATTGCCATTCGCGGGGCCATGGGGGCTGGATTGGGACGGCTGGCGAGGCAGTTTGTGACCGAGGGAATTTTGCTCGCGCTATGCGGGGCAATTCTTGGGTTGGCGCTTGCTTATGGCGGCGTGCGATTGGTGCAGTTGACGAACGCAGGCGGCATTCCGCGGGCGGATGAGATCGTGATGGATTGGCGGGTCCTCGTGTTTACGCTGGGGACTAGCTTGCTGACCGGGGCGATTTTTGGGTTGGCGCCGCTGGTGCCGTTGCTGGTCAGCGGGATTTCCGGTTCGCTGAAGGATGCGGCGGGCAGCACGACGGCGGCGGGGGGAGCGCAGTTGTTTCGGCGTGCGCTGGTCGTTGGCGAATTGGCGATGGCGCTGGTGTTGTTGATCGGGTGTGGATTGATGCTGCGAGCATTTTGGAAATTGCAGGAAGTGCACACCGGTTTGGCGACAGACAATGTGATCACCATGCGTGTATCGCTCCCGAGCGGAACGTACACGGACAATGCGCAGCTGACGAATTTTTGGACGCGGCTGGACCAGCGAATTGCGCACATGCCGGGTGTGCAGTCGGCGGCGTTGGCGTATGGTTTGCCGCCGGTGCGACGGCCAAACATGAATGACACTGAGATCGAAGGATTCGTGAGGCGTGAAGGCGGGCCGATCGAAAACGTCGATTTCTACCAGGCGGTGAACAAGGAATATTTTTCGACGCTGGGGATTCGGTTGATGGAGGGACGACTGTTCGACGATCGCGACGTGTTGGGGGCCGCGTCGGTGGTCATCGTGAATCATACGATGGCAAATACGTTCTGGCCGGGGCAGAGTGCGATTGGGCGGCATGTGCGTCCGGGTGGCGCGAGACCCAACACGCCTTGGAGTACGGTTGTGGGCGTCGTGGACGATGTGAAGAATGCCGGGCTCGATCGACCGGCGGGAACGGAACTGTATTTGCCGTACCAGCAATCGGCCGGTTTCGTGTCGCAGGACACGTACGTGTTGCTCCGGGCGCAGTCGGGAAATCCCGGGGTGCTAGTCGGCGAAGTGCGGGAACAATTGAATGAGTTGGATTCTTCGCTACCTCTGGCGGACGTGCGGACGATGGACGACGTGATGGAACGCGCCCAGGCCCGGCCGAGATTCCTGACGCTACTGTTGACGTTATTTTCGGTTACGGCGTTGGCGATTGCTACCGTGGGGATTTATGGCGTGGTGTCGTACTCGGTGGCGCGTCGAACGAAAGAGTTTGGCTTGCGGATGGTGCTGGGGGCTCAGGGTGGAGATGTGCTGGGATTGGTGATGAAGCAAGGCACCGGGATGGCGTTGATTGGATTGGCTGCGGGATTGGTCACCGCGTTCGCGTTGACACGATTGATGGCCAGCTTGTTGTTCGGCGTGGCACCAACGGATGCGGCGACGTTCGCCAGCGTGACGGCCGTGTTGGCCGCCGTGGCGCTGGCAGCTTGCTATGTGCCGGCGCGCCGAGCAACGCGGGTGGATCCAATGCAGACGCTGCGGTATGAGTAAGGCCCATTCGCTCGAACGGAGTACCTCGACACCCCGAAGGCAGACGTCGCTTGGCAAATCGTCAGTTGGACCGGAACAGTAAGGATGACGCGGGCTAGCGGACTACGCCGGCTAGGGGGCTGCTGGCGGCGGCGTATAGGCGCTTCGGCATGCGGCCGGCTAGGTAGGCTTTACGCCCGGCTTGGGTGGCTTCGCGCATGGCTTCGGCCATTAGGGTGGCGTCCTGGGCTTCGGCTATGGCGGTGTTCATGAGGAGACCGTCGGCGCCTAGCTCCATGGCTTGGGCCGCGTCGCTTGCGGTGCCTACACCGGCGTCCACGATCAGGGGGACTTCGGTGATGCGTTCGCGGAGGATGCGGAGGTTGGCGGGATTCTGGATTCCCAGGCCGGAACCGATGGGGGCGGCTAGCGGCATCACGGCCGAGGCGCCTGCGTCGATCAGTTTGCGGGCGGCGATCAGGTCGTCGTTGGTGTACGGGAGAACCACGAAGCCTTCTTTGACCAGAACTCGGGTGGCTTCGATCAACGCTTCCGTGTCGGGGAATAGGGTTTGCTGGTCGCCAATGACTTCCAGCTTGACCCAGTGGGAGAGGCCCACTTCGCGGCCCAGGCGGGCGGTGCGGATGGCTTCGTCGGCGGTGTAACAGCCCGCGGTGTTGGGGAGGATGAAGATTTTTTCGCGGTCGATGTAGTCGAGCAGCGATTCTTTGGACTTGTCGGTGAGGTTGACGCGGCGAACGGCTACCGTGACCATGTCGGCGCCGGATGCGGCGTGGGCTCGAGCCATTTCCTGGAAGCTGCGATATTTGCCGGTGCCAACGATCAAGCGGGAGCGGAAGGCGCGGCCTGCGATTACCAGTTCGTCTGCCATGGATATCCTCGACTGGATTCTAAACCTCTGAGAGCCTGGCTACAAATTGCCCGCGAAGCGTCGGGTGGCGCGTTTCAGACTTCTTACAAGCCATTGAAAACACTGCGCCTTGCTGGAACGGTTGGATGCTCTGCAGCGCATTAGTTAATAAACAGTAAGCGTACGCCGATTGGCCCGATTGGACGCGGGCTGCGATTTGCTGTAGTTCTATAGAGTGCCGCGGAGACGTGTCGATGGACGACGCGGATGCTGCTGTGGCGCGACTATGTTTGCCGAACGCACAAATTGGAATCTCACGCCGAACCGCTTGAGCGAAGCTCTGGCACAGCACCTTGCTGGCGGAAAGCGGCTGTACGACCTGAGCGCGTCGAATCCCACCGAGGTAGGGTTTTCGTACGATCACGAAACCATTTTGCACGCGATGTGCAACCCGGCGGCGCTGACGTACGTGCCCGATCCGAAGGGCTTGGTGCGGGCGCGGCAGGGTGTAGCGGAATACTACGCGGACCGCGGCGACGACGTGTCGGTGGAAGATATAATTCTCACCGCCAGCACCAGCGAGGCCTATTCGTTCGTATTTCGCGCGCTGTGCAATCCGGGCGACGAACTGCTGGTGCCCGCGCCGAGCTATCCGCTGTTTGGTTTCCTGGCCGGCATTCACGACGTCACACTGGCCCACTATCCGCTGGTCTACGATCATGGCTGGCAGGTCGATCTGCCTTCGGTCGAAAAAGCGATCACGCCGCGCACGCGAGGGATTATTGTCGTGAACCCCAACAATCCCACCGGGCACTTCGTGAAACCAGAGGAATTGGCGGCGCTCAATGCAATCTGTTCGGGGCGGGATATGGCGCTGATTGCGGACGAGGTTTTTCTAGACTTCGCGCACGTCGATTTCAACGGACGCCGTGAACTCAGCAAGGCGCGGCCTCGCGCGGCGAACGGCGGACGGCCCCAATCACTCGCCGTGAACGGCGGAGCGCTCACGTTTACGATGAGCGGATTGTCGAAAATTTCCGGATTGCCACAGATGAAGGCCGCGTGGCTGGTTGCCAGCGGGCCGGAAGCGCTCAAGAAGCAAGCTGTCGAGAGGATCGAAGTCATCGCGGACACCTATCTGTCCATGAATGCGCCGATACAGTTGGCACTGCCCATTTTTCTGGAGCAGCGACATGGATTTCAGAAGCAGGTGCTTACGCGGGTGCGGCGAAATGTTGGTGAGCTGGACCGGCAGCTAATGCTGCGAAAAATGTGCAGCCGGCTGGAAATTGAGGGTGGGTGGTACGCGGTCGTGCGCGTGCCCGCGACACGATCGGACGACGACCTGGCCGTAGACTTGCTGACCAAGAAAGGAATTTACGTCCACCCTGGGCATTTCTACGATTTCGCCACGGACGGGTATTTGATTGTGAGCTTGATTATGCCGGAGCGGGATTTCGCGGAAGGCTGCCGGCAGATGTTGTCTATGTTTTGAGACGAGAGGCAGTGCAGCAAAGAAGCAATGAAGTAAAGAAGTAACGAAGTAAAGAGAAATCCAGAAAATCTCACCTTACGCGATTCGATTAACTTTGGAGGATGGGGCGTGGCTCGGCTACGTCGGCGTAGAGCTGCGTGATGACGTCGCGATATTTTTGCTCGACGACGCGACGCTTGAGTTTCATGGTGAAGGTTAGGCCGCCGTTGTCGAAGGTGAAGTCTTCGGGCAGGAGAGCGAAACGCTTGATGGTCTCCCACTGCGCGAGGTGCGTAGTGAGGCTGGCGACTTCGTCTTCGATGAGCTTGCGTACCCAGGGATGCGAGACCAACTCTTTGCTGGATGCGAATAGAATTCCCTGCTCCGCGGCTTTGGACTCAATGGTAACGGGATTGGGTACCAGCAGCGCGACCACAAACTTGCGCTGATCGCCGACGACCATGGCGTTCAGGATGTAAGGGCTGGTCTTGAGCGCGTTCTCAATGGGTTGCGGAGCGACAAATTTGCCCGCCGCGGTCTTCAGCAGATCTTTCTTGCGGTCGGTGATGAAGAGATAGTTGTCGGCATCGAGATATCCGATGTCGCCGGTGTGGAACCACCCGTCCTCGCCGATGACTTCGCGGGTGGCTTCGGGACTTTTGTAGTAACCCTGCATGACGCAAGGACCCTTGGCGAGGATTTCACCATCCGGAGCGATGCTGATCAGGACGTTGGCAATAGGTTTGCCGGAGCTGCCTACGCGGTTTTTCGGATAGTTGGAGGTCAGAACGGGCGAGGTCTCGGTCAAACCATAGCCCTGATAAATCAGAACGCCGATGGACCAGAAGAACTCGGCAAGATCCTTGGAAAGTGGAGCGCCTCCGGAAAAGACGATGCGCAACTGGCCGCCGGTGCCCGCGCGAATTTTGGAAAAGACGAGCTTGTTGGCGAGAGCCCACTGCAATTTCAGCAGCGGGCTCGCGGATCCCTCGCCGCAACGCCACGGCGCGGCACGTTTTGCAACGTCCATCCCCCAATCAAAGAGCTTGCGCTTAATGCCCGTGTTCTTGCTGCCCTTCTCCATAACGCGCGCGTAGATTTTTTCGAAGACGCGGGGGACCGCGGCTAACACCGTGGGCTTAAGATCCAGAAGCACCTCGGCGAGAAGATTCACGTCTTCCACGTAGGCGATGGAGATGCCGTTGAAGATCAGGACGTAGTCCATGGTGCGGCCGTAGATATGGGCGAGAGGAAGAAAGGACAAGGCCTGGTCGAGGGCGGGCTTCAATTCCTGCGCTGACCAGGAGTCGGTTGCGTTCGAGCAGATGTTGGTGTGCGTGAGCATCACGCCTTTGGGCTCGCCGGTGGTG
Source organism: Candidatus Acidiferrum sp. (assembly GCA_049512575.1). Classification (GTDB taxonomy): domain Bacteria; phylum Acidobacteriota; class Terriglobia; order Acidiferrales; family UBA7541; genus Acidiferrum. The sequence continues at coordinate 6,785 of JBEKWY010000073.1, read as the reverse complement.
CCGGAGGTATAGATGATGGAGGCGAGCTGGCCAGGAAGGACTTGCGAGGCGCGCATGCGGTAGGCAGCGATTTCCGCACCGCCCGCCGAGGCAATCAGGGTTTCGTAGCGAAGGCATTCGGTGGGTACGTCGTCTCCGGCGTCGGCAACGATGATGTGTTCGAGTTCGGGCAGACGCGGGCGACACGCCAGGAGCTTCTGTAATTGGGGCGCGCCGCAAACGACGACAACTTTGGCGCCCGCATGATCGAGGATGTAGGTCATGCGGTCAGGCGACTCATTGAAATAGACGGGAACGGTGATGCCGCCGGCTCCGGTGATGGCAAAGTCGGCGGTGTGCCATTCGGGCCGATTCGTGGCGAACAAGCCTACGCGGTCGCCGGGTTTCACGCCTAGTTCAACGAAGGCCATCGACAGGCCTGCGACACGGCGGAGCAGTTCGGCGGAAGAGATCGGGTGCCAAAGATTCTCGCGACGGAACATTTGTGCGCGAGGGTTGGGGAGCGAATCGATGGCGTTGAGAAATCGCGAGGGGAGGGTGCCGTAGGTCATCGAAGTTCGCTCACTTTACTCTAACTGTTTTGGCGGTGCAATTCCTAGGGACGTGAGGGCTAGGACTTTGGTTTGGCAATAGCGCTTCGTGGCTGGGGGTTGAGTTTGGTTGCCCCGGGCTGACGTTGAGATCCTTTGCCTATCCTTGTCGGATAGGCTCAGGATGACAGCGCGTGGGTGAGTTTGGAGGCTATGTTCGCGGCTCGGCTGCCAGCCGCGATCTCGTCGCTTAGCCAGGTGCGATAGCCACGAAGGTGCGACAGAAACAGGTGTCTGGGCGGGAGCCGGCTGGAAGCCGGCGCTACCAAGGCCAGTGGATTTCCGGGTACGCTGCAAAGCGCGAGGGGCTGCGCTAAGATGGGCGACGGAGCCAATTTCATGAGCGCGACAATTTCGGGGACCGGTGCGGGAACCTTGAGCGACACATCGTTGTCGAAGGGACCGTTCCGCGCGGCGCGAGGGACACAGATTTCCTGCAAGGGCTGGCAGCAGGAAGCGGCGCTGCGGATGTTGATGAACAACCTGGATCCGGAAGTTGCGGAGAAGCCGCAGGAATTGGTGGTGTACGGCGGGACCGGGCGCGCGGCGCGAAATTGGGAATGCTTTCACGCAATTGTGCGGTCGCTGAAGGAGCTTGCGAACGACGAGACTTTGCTGGTGCAGTCGGGCAAGCCCGTGGCGATTTTTCGGACGCACGAATATGCGCCGCGGGTTCTGTTGTGCAATTCCAACCTGGTGGGTCACTGGAACAACTGGGATCGTTTCCACGAACTCGATCGCGCGGGCTTGATGATGTATGGGCAGATGACCGCGGGGAGCTGGATTTACATTGGGACGCAGGGGATTTTGCAGGGTACGTATGAGACGTTTGCGGCTGCGGCTGCGAAGCATTTCGGCGGCAGCCTGGCGGGAAAATTGGTAGTAACCGGCGGCATGGGTGGCATGGGTGGAGCGCAGCCCTTGGCCGCCACCATGAACGGAGCGGCATTCTTGGGGATCGATGTCGATCCGGAGCGCATCAAGCGGCGAGTGAAGACGGGCTACTGCGATGTGATGGTGACGAATCTGGACGAAGCGTTGCGCATTCTGAAGAATGCGGTGCGCAAGGGGGAAGCGACTTCGGTCGGGCTGGTTGGCAATTGCGCCGATTTGATTCCGGAGATGGCGCGGCGCGGCGTCGTTCCGGATTTGCTGACCGATCAGACTAGCGCGCACGATCCGATCGGCGGGTACGTGCCGAATGGCATGACGCTGGAAGCGGCGTTGGAATTGCGCAAGAACAATACGGATGAGTACAAGAAGCGGTCGATGGCGGCCATGGCGGCTCACGTCCAAGGCATGCTGAATTTGCAAAAGCTCGGCGCGGTGACCTTCGACTACGGAAACAATATTCGTACATTCGCGTTCGAGCAAGGCGTGAGGAATGCTTACGACTTTCCCGGCTTCGTGCCCGCTTATATCCGGCCGCTTTTTTGCGAGGGCAAAGGGCCGTTTCGGTGGGCGGCGCTTTCCGGAGAAGCTTCGGACATTGCGCGGGCGGATCAACTGGTGCTGGAGATGTTTCCGCAGAACGAGCATCTGGCGCGCTGGATCAAGCTGGCGCAGAAGCGCGTTAAATTTCAGGGATTGCCGTCGCGGATCTGCTGGCTCGGGTACGGGGAGCGCGATAAATTCGGCTTGGCGATAAATGACCTGGTGGCGCGCGGCGAATTGAAGGCGCCGATCGTGATGGGGCGCGATCATTTGGACTGCGGGTCGGTGGCTTCGCCTTACCGCGAGACGGAGTCGATGCTGGACGGGTCCGACGCGATCGCCGATTGGCCGTTGCTGAACGCGCTGGTGAATACTGCGAGTGGAGCTTCGTGGGTGTCGATCCACAACGGTGGCGGCGTGGGCATAGGTTACTCACAGCACGCCGGGCAGGTGACCGTAGCGGACGGGACGAAAGAAATGGCCGCGCGGATCGAGCGGGTGCTGACCAATGATCCGGGCATGGGCGTGGCGCGACATGTGGATGCTGGCTACCCTGAGGCGACCGACTTTGCGCGGAAGTCTGGTGTGAAGATTCCGATGATGTAGTGGCGTTCTGGGACCGCGACCGTACGGTCTAGGGTAACGTTTTCGGCCGCGTGCCCAGCGGGACCCACCATGCATCGAATGAGTGAATGTTGGATGGAAAAGTCGAGGAGGTGAGTATGTACGTCATTCTTGGAGCTACAGGGAACACCGGTTCGGCGATCGCGGAAACGCTTCTAGCGAAGGGCGAAAAAGTACGCGCGGTTGGACGTAGCACGGAACGCCTGGCGAAAGTTGCCGGGCTGGGCGCGGAGCCCTTCGTCGGTGACATCGCGGATTCCGAATTCTTGACACGGGCGTTCGATGGGGCGCGAGCGGTGTACTTTATGCTGCCGCCCGATCCCACCAGCAACGACTATCGAGGGCACCAGCGGCAGATTATCGAGGCTGGGGCGACGGCTCTGGAAGCGGCCCACGTGCACTACGTAGTGGCGCTGAGCAGCTTTGGCGCGGATAAGGAATCAGGCACCGGGCCAGTTGCGGGGCTGCACGAAATGGAGTCGAGGCTGCAACGAATTGCCGGATTGAATGCACTGTACCTGCGCGCGGGCTATTTCATGGAGAATGTGCTGCCGCAGGTTGGCGTGATTCAAAAGTTTGGCATGATCGCAACGCCGCTGCGTAGCGACTTGTTGCTGCCGCTGATTGCCACTGAAGATATCGCCGCGGCGGCGGCCGAGCACCTGCTCAAACTGGATTTTTCGGGGCATCAGACGCGGGAGTTGCAAGGGCAACGCGACATCAGTTTTGCGGAAGTTGCTCGCATTGTGGGCGCGGCGATTGGCAAGCCGAGTCTTGGATATATGCAATTTCCTAACGAACAATTCATCGAGGCGCTGACGCAGATGGGCTTCTCCGGGAGTTTCGCCGGATTGATGGTGGAAATGACGGATGCGTTGAACGACGGACGGATGAGGACGCTCGAACCGCGGTCTGCTGGGAATACGACGCCGACTTCGTTTGAGACGTTTGTGCAGAACGTATTCGTACCGGCGTTTCGAGGCAAGGCTGCGACCGCGTAAGCACGGGCTGCAACGGAGTCGAGCGCCGTTGTTTTAAATTGCAAGGATAGGCGCGGCTGTTATTGCAAATGAAGCCGCGCCTTTCCATTTGTTCACGCAACTCTGAAAGCTTGTGCCTCTGTGCTGCGTTTTGGGCATAATACGGGGACCTTGTCGAATTCCCTTCTCATCACTGGCGCTTCTCAAATACTCACAATGCGGGGGCGTGGACCGCGGCGTGGGAAAGCGCTTTCGAATCTTGGAATCATTAAGGACGGGGCGATCTTGATTCGTGAGGGGCGGATCGCTGGCGTGGGGCCGCGCGCGAGAGTCGAGGCGCTGCCGGAGGCGAAAGCGGCGGAGAAGCTGGATGTTGCGGGCCGGGTGGTCCTGCCGGGGTTCGTCGATTCCCATACACATTTGATCCATGCCGCGAGTCGAGCGGAAGAATATGAATTGAAGATTGCGGGCGCGAGTTATGAAGAGATCGCGCGCAAGGGCGGCGGGATACTGAATTCGGTGAAGAAACTGAGGGCGGCGACGTCGGAAGCGCTGAAAAAGCGGGCGAGGGCGGCACTACATGAGTTTGCGGCGCATGGAACGACGACGATAGAAGCGAAGAGCGGTTACGGGCTGGATGTCACGAGTGAGCTGAAGATTTTGGGGCTGCACCAGGAGTTGAAGCGAGAGCAGCTGTTGGAGATTGTTTCGACATTTTTAGGGGCGCACGTAGTACCGGCAGAGTATCGGGGCACACCGGACGGTCCGCAGCGGTACGTGGCGCTGCTGATCAACCGATTGATTCCCGAGGTAGCGGAACGAAGGTTGGCCGAATTTTGCGATGTGTTTTGCGACCGCGGGGCGTTCACGCGGGGGCAGTCGGAGCAGGTTCTGGAAGCGGGGCGACGGCACGGGTTGTTACCACGGCTTCATGCGGAACAGTTGACGCGGACAGGTGCGACGCAACTTGCGGTGCAGCTTGGGGCGGCGAGCTGCGATCATTTGGAGCAAGTGAACGCAGCGGACATTCGGGCTTTGGGGAAGTCGAAGACGGTGGCGACGCTGCTGCCTGGCTGTGACTTCCATCTTGGCTTGAAGAAGTATGCTCCGGCGCGTGGGTTGATTGCGGGCGGCGCGATTGTGGCACTGGCCACGGACTACAACCCCGGCACCAGCCCGACTTTGAGTATGCCCATGATCCTGTCGCTGGCTTGCACGCAATTGCGCATGACGCCTGCGGAAGGCATTGCGGCCGCGACGATCAATGGGGCTTACGCGCTGCGTCGCGAGAAGGAGATCGGTTCGCTGGAGTCGGGAAAGTTTGCGGATATCGGCGTGTTCGAAGTTGAGGATTACCGGGAAATTCCCTACTACTTTGGCGTGAACAAGTGTTGGATGACGATCAAGCGGGGCGAAATAGTCTTTCGTGCAGCGAGAGCCGGCGTTACCGACTAGTGTGTTCCCTACCATGGGGAAAGCTGTGTGGCAGTCTCCAAGCGAAGGCCTCAGTGGCTAAAGCCGGATGGACTTATCGCTTTACGGCACGGCTGAAGCCGTCCCCTCCCGTGTAGCGTGCCCTCTCTTCTAATGTCGGCTGGGGTGGCTGAGCGGGCAAAAATCTCCTATCATGATTAAGAGCGAGACGATTTGAGGAATCCATTGCGATGAAGCGACTGATTGAGTGCGTGCCGAATTTTTCCGAGGGGCGGGATCCCGCGAAGGTGGACGCGATCGTGGCGTCGATGAGCGCGGTGACGGGCGTGTATGTGCTGGATCGCGAGATGGACGCCGACCATCACCGGTGCGTGGTGACGCTGGCGGGGGAGCCGGACGCCGTGGCGGAAGCGGCGTTGCGCGGCGTCGGTAAGGCTATGGAGCTGATTGACCTGAACATGCATACCGGAGCGCACCCGCGAGTCGGAGCGGCGGACGTGATTCCGTTCATTCCGATCCATGGGGTCACGATTGAGGATTGCGTGGCGCTGGCGCGGCGTGTGGGGAAAGAGATTTGGAGCCGGTATCGGATTCCTGTGTTTTTCTACGAGGCGGCGGCTACGCGGCCCGATCGGACGAACCTGGAGAATGTGCGACGCGGTCAGTTTGAGGGCTTGCGCGATGAGTTGAAGCGCAACCATGAGCGGCAGCCGGATATTGGCGAGCCTAAACTGCACCCTACGGCGGGCGTCACCGTCGTGGGGGCGCGCAAATTCCTGATCGCCTACAACGTTAACCTGAATACCCCGGACATCAGCATCGCCAACAAGATTGCGAAGGCGATTCGCTATTCTTCCGGCGGGCTGCGCTATGTGAAATCGATGGGGGTGGAATTGAAGGCGCGGAACCTGGCGCAGGTATCGATCAATCTTACTGATTTCGAGCAGACGCCGATGCATCGCGTGTACGAAATGGTGAAGCGCGAGGCGGCGCGATATGGCGCGATTCCGGTTGGCAGCGAGATTGTCGGGTTGATTCCGAAAAAAGCCATTGAGATGGCGGCGGATTATTTTCTGCAGGTCGAGAATTTTTCGCCGGAGCAAATCTTTGAAAACAAACTGGAAGCGGCGCTGACCGGCGCGCCGGCGAACGCTGGTGCAAAAGAGGGCAAGCTGGCGGGCCTGGCGCGGCCATTTCTGGAGGCGGTTGCGGCGCCCACGGCAACACCCGGCGGAGGAAGCGTGGCGGCGTTTGCTGGGGCGCTGGCGGCATCGTTGGGACAGATGGTTGCAGGACTTTCGCGCAAGAAAAAAGCGCAATTCTTGGTCGCGGACAAGCTATCTGATGCGCTGGATGAGATGCGGCGGGCGGCGGAGGAGCTCACGCTGGCCATCGATCGTGACTCGGATTCTTACGATGACGTGATGCTGGCGTTCAAATTGCCGCAGGGCGATGCGGGAGAGATCAAGTGGCGGGAAGAAGCCATTCAGATCGCGACGCGGGCCGCAGCCGAAGTGCCGCTTGAGGTGGCGCACCGTACAGTTACCCTTTTCGAACGCCTGGGACAACTTGCGGCTATCGCGGCGGCATCCATGAAGTCAGACTTAGACGTAGCCCGGCTGATGGCTGCGGCGGGCGCCAAGGGCGCTTTGGCCAATGTCGAGATCAACCTCGATGCAATAAAGGATGCCGGGTACGTGGCCGCAACGCGAGAGAAAGTTTT